>CALAEG010000299.1 GCA_937890965.1 uncultured Caulobacteraceae bacterium
GGCCTTGGCGAGATAACCGGCCGGCGGAATGATGACGCCGGCCTCGCCCTGGATCGGCTCGACCAGGAAGGCGACGGTATTGGGGGTGATGGCGCGCTCCAGCGCCTCGGCGTCGCCGTAAGCCACGATCTTGAAGCCGGGCGAAAAAGGGCCGAAGCCGGCATAGGACAGCGGGTCGGTGGAAAAGCCGACGACGCCGAGCGTGCGGCCGTGGAAGTTGCCGCCGCAGACGATGATCTCCGCCTGGTCGGCGGGGACTCCCTTGACCTCGTAGCCCCACTTGCGCGCCACCTTCAGGGCGCTCTCCACCGCCTCGACGCCGGTGTTCATCGGCAGCACGGAGTGGGAGTTCGTCAGTGTACAGACCTCCTTGTAGAAGAGGCCGAGCTGGTCGTTGCGGAAGGCGCGGCTGGTCAGGGTCAGGCGCCGCGCCTGGTCAATCATGGCCTGAAGGATGCGCGGGTGGCAGTGGCCCTGGTTCACCGCCGAATAGGCCGACAGGCAATCCAGGTAGCGCCGGCCGTCGACATCCCAGACATGGACGCCTTCGCCGCGGGTCAGGATGACGTCGAGCGGCTTGTAGTTGCGGGCCCCGTACTCGGTCTCCAGCGCCATCAGGTCGGGGCGGACGGCGGGTTCGGCGAGGGTCATGGTCTGGCTCATGGGTTTGCTGTGACGAGGGCGGGGGCGCTCTCCAGATCGAGGCGCAGCGTCATGCAAAAGGCGGCGCCGCCGGAGAGGATGAACGGGGAAAGGTCGAGGCCGACCACGCGATAGCCGCGCTCGCCCAGCCTGCGTTTAAGATCGGGCCCTGGCCTCGCCACGATGATGGCGCCACCCAGGGCCACGGCGTTGACACAGAACCCCTCGGCGTCGGCCTGCGTCGCCTCGATCAGCAGCGTTGCGGGCACGACGTCGCGAAGCCGGCGCAGGGCCTCAGGCGTCAGGGCGGGCGGATAGTAGAGGATCTCGCCGCCGGGCAGCGAACAGAAGCAGGTATCCAGGTGGTAGTAACGTTCGCTGGCCAGCGGCAGGCGCACCACCTCCTGGCCGAAATGCCGCGCTATGATCGGCGCGGCGTCCGGGCTCGACCGCGGGCCATCGCCGACCCAGAAGAGGCCCCGTCCGGCGTCCCAGATGCAGTCGCCGGCGCCCTCCTGGACAGCGTCGATCTGGACGACCTGATCGAGGACGCCCTCGGCTTTCAGCGCCTGGAAGGCGGCCAGAAAGCCCGGCTCCTCGCCGCGGCGTTCGGCGCAGCGGAAGCGGGAGACAAGAGCCTTGCCGTCCAGCACGATGGCGGCGTTGGCGGGGAAGACCATGTCCGGCTGGCCGGCCAGGCCGGGGATGACGCGGACGCGGGCGCCGTGCTCTTCGATCGCCGCCTTCAGCGCGGTCCAGGCGGCCAGGGCCGCGCGGCCGTTGCCGGCCGGATCGGCGCTCCAGGCATCGGGCCGCATCCAGGGATTGATCTCATAGCCGACCCGGTAGTGCGCCGGATCGGTCATCAGAATCTGCGCGGCCATGTCGGTCCCCATCGAGTCGCGAGGAATCATGCCCACCGGCCGCGCTAGCGAATAGCTCGCAAACTGTCCCGTATTGCGCGAAACTCTGACGTTAACACAGCAGAGACTGACGATTCGCCATGGATGAGATCGACCGCAAGCTCGTGGCCCTGCTCAGGACCAATGCCCGAACGCCGGTCGCCGTGCTGTCCAAGGCGTTGAAGGTCTCGCGCGGCACGGTGCAGAACCGCATCGACCGGATGATGGCCGCCGGCGCCATTCTCGGCTTTACGTTGCGGGTGCGTCCGGACGCCGAAGCCGAGCGGGTGCGCGCCATCATGGCCATCGCCGTCGAGGGCGAGCGCTCAGGCGCGGTGCTGAAGGCCCTGCGCGGCTTTCCCGAAATCGACGCCGTGCACATGACCAATGGCCGGTGGGACATGCTGGCCGAACTCAACGCCGCCAGCCTGAGCGACTTCAGCCGCCTGCTCGACGGCGTGCGGCTGATCGAAGGCATCTCCGCCACCGAGACCAGCCTGTTACTGGCGACGCACCACCTCTAGAGCCTCATCGGTCGCCGGACGCGCTCACTGGCACCTTGGCTCCATGCCGCGCCGATGACCGACGAGCGTTGGGATCATTCCGAGGCCGCTGCCGGCAGGATCACCAGCTTGCCGTGCGCGCGCCCGCTCAGGCTGATGTCGACGGCATCCCGCCATTCCTCGAAGGCGAAGGTGCGCGCGATCGGCACGCTGAACCGGCCCTCGGCGGCGGCCCGCGCGAAGTCGCCGAGCACGTCGTAGCGCAGCAAGGCCCCGCCGGGTCCGCCGGGATTTTCTCCGAAGCCATTGCGGACGCCCAGCGCCGCGGCGCCGGCGAAATCGACGCAGGTGAGGACGCGGCGCGGGTCGCCGCCCGCGATCTTCACGAGATCGGCCAGCACGCCGCCGGCTGGCGCGATGTCGGGCTTCAGGTTAACGGGCGCCGCGTCGAAGATCAGGTCTGGAGACCCTCCGGCGATCTCACGGACTCTTTCGACCATCCCGTCCCCATAGGCGGTGACCACAGCGCCCAGGGCGCGCAGTCGCTCAGCGAAAGTCTCGCCGGCGGTCGCGATGACCCTGGCGCCGCGCATGAGGCCCATCTGAACAGCGCCGAACCCGATCATGGTTCCCGCGCCGTTGACCACGAGCGTTTGATCCGCCGCCACGCCGAGCCAGTCGATGCTTCGGAACGCCGTCTCGACCACCATCGGCAACGACGCGGCCTGGGTCAGGTCGAGCCCCGGCGGGACCTTTGTCCAGTGGTCCAGGATCGCATAGTCCGATGCGCCAGCGCTCGCATAGTCGACATAGTTGGCCGGACCAAGCACGGGATCGCCGATGACGACGCCGGCGACGCCCTCGCCCACCGCGTCGACCACCCCGGCGACATCCAGGCCGACGCCGCGCGGCAGGTCGCCCGCAAACAGGCCCCGGCAGAGCGCCCAGTCGGCCGGGTTGAGCCCACAGCCATGCACGCGCACGCGGATGGCGCCCGGACCGGGACTCGGGATCGCCGCTTCTTCAAGGCGCAGCACGTCCGCGGGTTCGCCATAGGCATGGAAGCGGATGGTCCTCATCGCGCCGGCGGCGGATGTGGGAGCACTCATGGTCATTCTCCGATCGGCGCCCGGCGCGGGAGCCTTCGCATTGCGCCCCGCGCCGAACATTTCTATGTTGGGTCAGTGACTGACATATCGGATGTGTCAGTGACTGACAATAGGGGAATGTGGGCTAAGTGCCTCGAAGCAAGGAAGATGTGCGCCGTCGCCTCCAGAAGGCGGCGTTGGAGCTGTACCGCGAGCGCGGCTACGACCGGACCACGACCGCCGAGATTGCCGCGCGGGCGGGCGTCACCGAGCGAACCTTCTTCCGTCACTTCCCGGACAAGCGGGAGGTCCTTTTCGATGGCGAAGCCGGGCTGCATGCGGCCTTGAGCACGGCGATCGCCGAGGCGCCCGACACGCTGGGGCCGATGGAGGTCCTGCTTTGGACGTTCCGGTCCATCGAGAAGCTGCTCGAGGACAACCGGCCGTTCACCGAGCCCGCGCGAGAGGTCATCGCCCGCACACCGGCGCTGCAGGAACGCGAGTTGGCCAAGGCGGCCTCGACGACCGCCGCCGTGGCCGCCGCGCTGCGGCGGCGGGGTGTGGAGGCGAATCTGGCGACCTTGGCGGCTGGGACCGGCATGGCCGTGTTCGGCCACGCCGCGCGCGCCTGGTTCGAGGAGCCCTCGCTCAGCCTGGGGATCCATTTGGAGCGCGCGTTTCAGGCCCTGAATGGATTGTCGGGCTCCGGCTCGCCGCAGCCCGCGCGATCGCCAAGCTGAAGGGCGAGCCTGACAAGACGCTGGTGATCACGGGCGGCGGTGTGCTGGTCCCGAAGCGGACGTCGAAAATTCGCGCCTCCTAGGCGGCTTCAGTCTCTAGCCGTGTACTTGGGTTGTGTGTCCCAAGACCCAAGCGGAGAGATCGGCGATGGTCTCGAAGCCGAGGCTCGCATAGAGCGCCAAGCCGGCCTCGGTGGCGCCCAGGTAGAAGCGCTCCACGCCGCGGCCCCGATAGTCGTCGATCACCTGGGTGAGCAGGGCGCGGCCCATGCCCTTGCGTTGGTGCCCGGGCGGCGTGGCCATGAGCGAGATCCCCGCCGTGTTTCCAGTGGGCGTCACGGAGACGGCGCTCATCGGTCCGTCGTCGCTCCAGGCGATCCAGGTCTCCACGCCCGCGGTCGCGGTGATCCCCACATCGATGCATCGGGCGACGACGTCGCGCGGCGCATCGAACGCGGCGGCGACAAGATCGCCGGCGACGCCGACCAACTCGGGGCCCAGGGCGCGGGTGACTTTCACCGGGCGTCCCGGTCGAACGGGCGTCCCGGCGCGCAGCACCATGAGCGGCGACGCGCCCGCGGCCGTCAGACCCAGCCGCCTCGCGACCGGCGCCAGGGTCTGCGCCACATGGGGGCTCATCATGGCCAGGAGCGGCAGCCCTCGCGCCTTCGCCCGCGCCACCGATCGGGTGAGGAAGCCCTCGGCGTCGGGGTCGGGGCCTATGGTCAGCATATTGAAGTCGGCCAGAGGCTCGTCGGTCAGACCCAAGACGCAGTTCCGCGTCATGTGCAGTTCGAACCCGGGCGCGCCGCTCATCTGGGCGACGAGCGCGCGCACACAGAGCCGGATCAGCTCTTCGGTCTCATCCATGGGTCTCGCCCCCCGCGCTCGGCCTCGGTCTGGCTTGGCTAAGCTAAACCATTGGCCGGCAGGTCCGCTATTGGGCCGAGCCCTTTCGTCTGCGTTCGACCCTTCCCGCTTTCGGCGGGCTGGGCGCCATATGCCACGTCCAGATCAGCCTCGTTCCTGATCCCTGGCTTACACGACCTAGCCCTCGGCCAGATTGAGCAGGGCCGGGTCGCCGCCCTGAGCGGCGATGTTGATGCTGACGGCGCGTTCGTGGGCGTAGCGGGTGAGGGCGTGGGGACCGCCGGCCTTGGGGCCGGTGCCGGAGAGGCCCTCGCCGCCGAAGGGCTGCACGCCGACCACCGCCCCGATCATCGAGCGGTTCACATAGACATTGCCGGCCGGGACCAGGCGGCGGACCTCGGCGGCGAAGCTCTCGATCCGCGAATGGACGCCCAGCGTCAGGCCATAGCGCGACGCCGCCAGATCGCCGGCGACCTCGGCCAGCTTGCCGACCTCGTAGCGCACCACGTGCAGGATCGGTCCGAACACCTCGCGCGGAAGGAAATGCGCCGAGGCGATCTCGGCGAGCACCGGGCCGAAGAAGGTCCCGCCGCTCGGCGCGGACAGCCGATGCAGCACCTTGGCCTCGCACTCGAGCCGATCGAGGTGCGCCGCCAGGGCCGCTCGCGCCTCCTCGTCGATCACAGGACCCACATCGGAAGCGGGATCGGCTGGGTCGCCGACCACCAACGCGTCCATCGCCCCCTCGATGCCTTCGATCAGCTCATCGGCGGTGTCGGTGGGCAGGAAGAGGATGCGCAGGGCCGAGCAGCGCTGGCCGGCCGAGCCGAAAGCCGATGCGATCACGTCGTCGATCACCTGTTCCTTCAGCGCCGTGGTGTCAACGAACAGGCCGTTCAGGCCGCCGGTCTCGGCGATGAAGGGGACGATCGGGCCCTCGCGGGCGGCCAGCGTCTGGTTGATCCCGCGCGCCGTCTCCGTGCCGCCGGTGAAGGCGACGCCGTCGCAGCCCGGATGGGCGACCAGGCTCGCGCCGACAGTTTCGCCGCGGCCGGGCGTCAGCGCCAGCAGGCGTGGGGCGAGACCGGCGACGTGATAGAGCCGCACCGCCGCCGCGGCGATCAGCGGGGTCTGCTCGGCCGGCTTGGCCAGGACGGCGTTGCCGGCCGCCAGGGCCGCGGCGATCTGGCCGGTAAAGATGGCCAGGGGGAAGTTCCACGGGCTGATGCAGACGAAGACGCCGCGGCCGACTAACTCCAGCGTGTTGGTCTCCCCGACCGGGCCCTTCAGCACCTCGGGGCCGGCGAAGCGGGTCTCGGCCAGGTGGGCGTAGTAGCGGCAGAAGTCCGCCGCCTCGCGCACCTCGCCGATGGCGTCGGCCAGAGTCTTGCCGGCCTCGCGGACGCAGAGCGCGATCAGCTGTTCGCGATCGGCCTCCAGCGCATCGGCCATGGCGCGCAGCACCGGCGCGCGGACCACGCCGCCCGCCGCGTCCCAGGCCGGCTGCGCCGCTTTGGCCGCCGCGAAAGCCGCATCGATCTCAGCCGCCGAGGTTTCCCGCACTTGACCGAGCGGCTCGAGCGCCGCCACGGCCGAGGTCAGCCGGTCGCGCTCGGCTCTGATCGACAGATCGATGCCGGCCGAGTTGCGGCGATCGCCGTAGAGGGCGACGGGCCTTGGGATGCGCGGGTGCGGACCCGGCCCCACCGCCTCCACCTCGGCGATCGGATCGACGACCACCGCCTCGGGCGGGGTCTTGTCGTCCAGCAGGAGGTGCACGAAGCTGGAATTGGCCCCGTTCTCCAACAGGCGGCGAACCAGATAGGGCAAGAGGTCCTTGTGCGCGCCCACCGGCGCATAGACCCGCACCACAACACCGCCATAGAGGTCGCCCGCCGCGCGATAGAGCGCTTCGCCCATGCCGTGCAGCCGCTGGAACTCGATCCGCGCGCCGGCCGCCCGGGCCATGGACTGCACCGCCGCCAGGGTGTGGGCGTTGTGGGTGGCGAACTGGGCGTAGAGGTTTGGCGCGGCGGCGATCAGGGCCCGGGCGCAGACCAGATAGGAGAGATCCGTCGCCGCCTTGGTCGTATAGACCGGATAGTCCGGGCGGCCGCCCACCTGGGCGCGCTTGATCTCCGAGTCCCAATAGGCGCCCTTGACCAGCCGCACCATCAACCGCCGGCCGCTGTCGGCCGCCAGCTCGCCAAGCAACGCGATCACCTCGGTGCTGCGTTTCTGATAGGCCTGCACCGCCAGGCCTAAGCCCTGATAGGCCTGCACCGCCAGGCCGAGCCCCGTCCAGGCGCCCAGGTCCGGTTCGCGCGCCAGACGGTCGAGCAGCTTCAGCGACAGGGTGAGCCGGTCGGCCTCCTCGGCATCGATGGTGAAGTTGATGTCGTGGCGCGCCGCGATCAGCGCCAGGCGTTTCAGCCGCGGATAGAGCTCGGCCCAGACCCGCGCTTCCTGCACGGCCTCGTAACGCGGCGAGAGCGCCGAGAGCTTCACCGAGACGCCGTGCCCGGCCTCCGGCCCAGCGCCGGCCGCATTGGCGCCCACCGTCTCGAGCGCCTCGGCATAGGCGCGTTCATAGCGGGCGGCGTCGGCGGCGGTGCGCGCGCCCTCGCCCAGCATGTCGAACGAGCAGATGAAGCCTTCGGATTTGGCGCGGGCGAGCGCGGCTTCGATATCGCCGCCAAGGACGAACTGCTCGCCCATGATCCGGATGGCCTGGCCGATCGCCGCGCGGATCACCGGCTCGCCCACCCGCCCCGCCAGCCGCTTCAGATAGGCGGTGAGGTCGGTCTTGGCCGCCTCGTCGACATCGACCAGCTTGCCGGTGAGCAGCAGGCCCCAGGTGGAGGCGTTGACGAACAGGCTGCCGGACTTGCCCAGGTGGCTGGCCCAGTCCGCCGAACCGATCTTCTCGGCGATCAGCCGGTCGCGGGTTTCCTCGTCCGGGGTGCGCAACAGGGCCTCGGCCAGGCACATCAGCGCCATGCCCTCGGCGGTGGAGAGCGAGAACTGCTGCAGGAAGCTCTCGACCACGCCCTGGCGGCGCGCGGCCCGGCGGGTGGCGCGCACCAGGCCGGCGGCTTCCGCGATCACAGCGGCCTGCGCCTCCGGTCCGAGCGGACGCGCGGCCAGCAGGGCGCCGACGGCCTCGGTCTCATCGCGGTATTTGTCGCGGTCGATCTGATCCCAAGACTGCATGGCGCGACTCCGTCCAGGCCGGATATTAGTGCGGCTAGGGCCTCGGCGCGCCCCCGCGGACCCTTAGCCCTGGTGGATGGCCTTGGTGACCAGGCAGGCGTCCAGGCCCTCCGGCCCGTCTTCGGCGCCGTGGCCGCTCTCCTTGACCCCGCCGAAGGGTGAGTCCGGAGCCGCGACCATAGCGGTGTTCAGACCCAGCATGCCGGTCTCGATGGCGTCGCCCAGCAGCAGGATCCGCTTGGCGTCCTGGGTATAGGCATAGGCCGCCAGCCCATAGGGCAGTCGGTTGGCCTGGGCGACAGCCTCGTCGAGGCCTTTCACCGGCGCGATCACGGCCACCGGGCCGAAGGGCTCGTCGTTCATGATCTGGGCCGTGTCCGGCACGTCGCTGATCACCGTCGGGCGCCAGAAGAAGCCGGCGTTGCCCAGCCGCTCGCCGCCGGTGCGCAGGCGCGCGCCGCAGGCGACGGCGTCGGCGATCATCCGCTGCATGGTCTCCGGCCGCCGCGGATTGGCCAGGGGACCCATGCGGCTGGTCTCAGCAAGGCCGTCGCCGACGGCGGTCTTCTCCAGCCGCTCGCTGAAACCCTGCACGAAGCGATCATAGACGCCTTCCTGCACGTAGAAACGCGTCGGCGAGATGCAGACCTGGCCGGCGTTGCGCAGCTTGGCGGCGCTGAGTTCGTCCATGGCCTTTTCCAGGTCGGCATCATCGAAGATCAGCACGGGCGCGTGACCGCCCAACTCCATGGTGGTGCGCAGCATATTGTCGGCGGCCAGCTTCATCAGATGCTTGCCGACCGCGATCGAGCCGGTGAAGGACAGCTTGCGGATCACCGGGCTGCCCAGCAGGTGGCGCGAGACCTCGTCGGGGACGCCGAAGACGATCTGCGCCACGCCCGGCGGCAGGCCGGCGTCGATCAGGGCGCGCAGGATCTCCAGGGCCGCGCCCGGCGCCTCCTCGGCGGGTTTCAGGATCACCGAACAGCCGGCGGCGATGGGCCCGCCCAGCTTGCGCGCCGGATTGGTGATCGGGAAGTTCCAGGGCGCGAAGGCGGCGACCGGCCCCACCGGCTCCTTGATCACCAGCGAGCGCCGGCCGGCCGGCCGCACCAGGACGCGGCCATAGCTGCGCCGGCACTCCTCGCCATAGAATTCGAACAGGTTGGCGGCGACCTGGGTCTCGATCCGGGTCTCGGCCAGGGTCTTGCCTTCTTCCAGGGTGGCGATGCGGGCGATGGTCTCCACCCGCTCGCGCATCAGGACCGCGGCCCGCTTCATCACGTGGCCGCGCTCCTCGGCCGGCGTCGCGCGCCATTTGCGGTAGGCGCGCTGGGTGGCGTCCAGGGCCCGGTCAAGGTCGGCGGCATTGGCCAGCGGCAAATCGCCCAGGCCCGCGCCCGTCGCGGGATTGATCACCGTATGCGTGCGGCGATCGCCGGCCGCGATCCATTCGCCGTCGATATGCAGGTGAAGCCTTGGATAGTCGGTCGTGGCGGCGCCATCGGCGGGCATGGGTGGTCTCCGGGAGTTATGGGGCCAGACTACACCATCAAAGGGTCTGGCCGTCGTCCAGGGTGATGAGGCTGCCGGTGATGTGGCGCGCGCCGGGTCCGGTGAGCATGAGCAGGGCCTGATCGAGGTCGGAGGCCTCCATCAGCCGCCGCCGCGGCCAGCCGCGCAATTGCTTTTCGCCGCCTTCGGCCGCGAACCAGTGGGCGTTGAGCTCTGTCTCGATATAGCCGGGACAGAGCGCATTGACGGCGATCTGCGGCCGCGCCCATTCGCGCGCCAGCACCTTGGTCATCTGGGTCACCGCGGCCTTGGAGGCGCAATAGGCCGCCAGACCCGGCAGCACCGAATGGGCGCCGATGGAGGCGATGTTCAGGATGCGGGCGTGGCCGGCAGCGGCCTCGCCATTGTCCAGCATCCGCCGCGCCGCCTCGCGCGCGCCGAAGAAGACGCCGCGGACATTCACCGCGAAGGTGTCGTCCCAGACCTGGACCGGGATCTCCAGGGCCAGGCCCTCGCCGCCGGTTCCTGCATTGTTGATCATGATCGAGATCGGGCCGAGCGCGGCCTGGCCCGCGTCCAGGGCCGGGCCGATGGCCTCGGCGTCCGCCACGTCGAGCGTGAAGGCCCGGGCCGTGCCGCCGGCCGCCTCGATCTCCGCCACTCCGGCCGCCAGACGCTCGGTCCGCCGAGCCATCAGGGCCACCGACGCCCCCGCCCCGGCCAGGACCTTGGCGAAATGCAGCCCAAGGCCGCTGGACGCGCCGGTGACGACCGCGACCCGTCCCGCCAGAGGTTTGTCCATAGCCGTCC
>CALAEG010000300.1 GCA_937890965.1 uncultured Caulobacteraceae bacterium
GACAGGCCACCGCTGAGCAAACCGCCGCGCTGGTCGCAGGTTTTGAGTCAGTGGACGCTGATGATCCCGTTCACGGCCCGCCACTCGGACGGCTTGATCAGCCGCTGGTGGGCGACGCGCACCGAGTGCAGCGCGCCCTCCAGTTCCCGCTGCCAGAAGTCGAGAAATCCCTGCAGCGTCGGGAAGTCAGGCGCCAGGTCGTAGTCCTGCCACAGATAGCGCTGCAGCAGCGCCGGATGGTCGGGCAGGCGGTAGTGGATCTCGGCCGTGGTCAATCCATAGCCCTTCAGCTGCAGCCGGAATTCGCGGCTCACCATGATGTCCCCCTCGTGCTGACGATGATCCTGAGCAGGACGGGTTCGGCCCTTAGATCGGCGCGTCGAAGGACCGGAGCCCGCATCGACGCCGGCCGAAGCCCGAAAACCTTGAATCGACAGCGCATTGTCGAAACGACTCACCTGGTTCCTGCCAGGGCATCAGCGCATGGCGCCGCGCCGGACGGCAACCCCATCCGGTCCAGGGTCTGGTTTTCACGGCCAGACAGCGCCGATGCCTACAATCTGATCAACGACGCAAGCCGACCGCAGAGGCATGAGCAAATCGTGCGCGGCCCGAATCCCGGCGTATCTCGTAGGCCAATGGGCGAAGATTTCGCCTCTCGCGCGAACAGATCGTTCAATGCGGGAAACCGGTCCGTTCAACCTTGATCGTCTCGCGATAACCATGTTCGCTTACGCCCGTGAACGGCCCTGTTTTGGCCCTTTTTGACGGCATAACGCCAGGATAGGGCGGGCTCTGCGATGCAAGGGAGGCCAGCCAATCAACAACGGATCGACGAGAGATAAGATGTCGAAGCTCATGACTGTCGGTGTCGCCCTGTCGGCCGCGCTGTCCCTCAGCGCCTGCGCGACTGAAGACTATGTCAATACGCACGTGGCGACCGTGCAGACCCAGGTGGATGCTCAGGGCGCGCACCTGGCCCAACTCGACCAGACCAGCCGCGATGCGCTCGATCGCGCCGAGGCCGCCGGCAAGCTGGCCGAGGGCAAGTTCATGTACTCGGTGGTGCTGTCGGACGACTCGATGAAGTTCCCGGTCTCCAGTTCGCAGCTGTCGCCCGAGGCCCAGACCCGGCTGATGGATTTTGTGCAGAAGCTGAAGGCCGACAACAAGAACGTCTATCTCGAGATCCAGGGCTATACGGACAATACCGGCTCGGCGGCCGAGAATCTGAGGCTGGGCGAGGAGCGCGCCGAGGCCGTGCGCCGGTTCATGAGCCTTCAGGGCGTGCCGCTCAACCGCATGTCGACCATCTCCTACGGCAACGAGCAGCCCGTCGCGCCGAACACCACGCGCGCAGGTCGGGCGCAAAACCGGCGGGTGGTCCTGGTGGTGTTGGCCTAACCCACGGGGCCTGGCTTCAACAGGTCGGCCCACCGCCAGGCGTCCAGGCCGAGCGCCAGGCGGGTGGACCCTTGCGCCTGGCCCATGGAGATCAGGATCAGGCCGTGCACGGGCTCGGCGCGGCAGGCCTGTGGCGCGAAGGCGACCTCCCAGGTGATCGCCTCGCGGACGGCGGCCAAGCCCTTGCCGTCTTCGCCGCGGTTGCGGACCCAGTCGCCATCCCAGACCATGATGGCCCTGCCGGCGGCGCTCGCCACGGCGGCCTGGACAAGCGGGTCCTTGCGCAGGGCGCTCTGCAGTCGGCGGGCCATGTCGCACGGGCGGCCGGTGGGACCGGAATCGGCGCTGGCCGCTCCGGCGATCTGGGCCTCGCTCAGGGCGTTTCCGGGCTCGTCCGCTACCGCATCGGACGCCGTCAGGCTCGCCGTCTTCATCGGCGCCGGCGATCGCCGCGCGACGGCCGGCCGCTCCGACGTATTGATCGGGACCGGAGCGG
>CALAEG010000301.1 GCA_937890965.1 uncultured Caulobacteraceae bacterium
CGGCGCCGGCGGCCAGGGCGGCGTCGGCATGATGGGCCATGGCGTTTGCGCTCAATATCGCCACCGCGGTGCGCGGCCGTTCGGGATGGGCGCGTTCGTAAGCGCGAACGGCCTTCGTCGCCGCCACGCCGTCCATCACCGGCATCTGCATATCCATCAGGACCAGGTCGAATGTTCCCGTCTTGAAGGCTTCGACGGCCAGTACGCCGTTTTCAACAATCGTCAGGTCGGCGCCGAAAGGAGTGAGAATGAGTTCGACGACCTTCTGATTGGTCGGATGGTCCTCGGCCAGCAGGATACGCAATGAGCGACCCCGATCAGCGCCCGCGGCGACGGCGCGCTCTGGCGCTGGGTGGGGCGCATGGGCGAGTTCCTCGTCATAGTCGGCCAGAGGCAGGCTGCGCGGCAACGGAACGATGACGGAAAAGGTGGCGCCCACGCCGGGCCAAGAGGTCGCGTGAAGCTCCCCGCTCATTGTTTCGACAAGGGCTTTGATGATGGCTAAACCCAGCCCCGAACCGCCGAAGCGCCGGGTAATCGTGCTGTCAGCCTGGCTGAAACGTTCGAACAGCGCCGGGACGGCGGCCGAGTCAAAGCCAACCCCGCTGTCGCGCACTTCGAACGACAGTCGCGCCGGCTGGTCGGCCTGACCCGGTTCAACGACGTCGACACGAACGCTCACCTGACCGTTGTCGGTGAATTTCACCGCGTTGGACAACAGGTTTCCAAGGATCTGCTTGATCCGGACGGTGTCCCCCTGGAACAGGCCCCGCGCGGTCGCACCATACTCGACGCGGAAGACCAGGCCCTTCTCGTCCGCGCGGATGCGGGCGACGTCCAGGACGCTGCCGAGGGCCTTCTGCAGATCGAATTGTCGCACCTCGAGTTCGAGGCGGCCGGCCTCGACCTTCGAGATGTCTAAGATGTCCGAGACCAGGCGTTCAAGCGTTTCTCCCGAACTTTGGATCAGCTCGACCATCTCGCGTTGGGCGGTGGAAAGCTCGGTCTGAGCCAAGGCGTCGACGATCCCGATCACGCCGTTCAGGGGCGTGCGCACCTCGTGGCTCATATTGGCCAGGAAGTCGCTCTTGGCGACATTGGCGGCTTCGGCTTCGGACTTTGCCGCTCTTAGCTCCGCCTCGGCCCAGATCCGCTCGGTGACGTCACGACCGACGCAATAGATCCTGTCGCCAGACGGACCGACGCGCCATTCTAAGTGTTTGTAGGTCCCGTCGGCGCATCGGCAGCGGTTCACTGAACTCACGGCCCCTCCGCCTTGCAGCTGGCGGACACCCTCCGCGACCGATTGGGTATCGTCCGGGTGCAGAAGATCGAAGAATGACGTGCCGACGAGCTCGTTGAGCGGGTAGCCGAGCAGGCGCTCCCAGGCTTGGTTCAGCTTGAGCAGGGTTCCATCGAACTCGCTGATGCAGAGAAGATCCAGGGAGACGTTGAAGAAGTTCTCGAGGTCGTTGGACGAGGCCCATGCACGAGCCTCGCTGGCCGCGAGCGCCTCCTGAGCAGCCTTGCGCTCAATGGCGAGAGCGGCGAGGTGAGCAGCGGCTCGGATCGCGCGTATATCGCCGTCGGTCGGCTCCCGGGCCTGGCGGTGATACATGGCGAAGGCGCCGAGCAGACGCCCGTCGGCGCCCTTGATCGGCTCGGACCAGCAGGACACCAGCCCGGCCGCCTGGGCCAGGTCCTTGAATTCCACCCACAGCGGATCGGTCTGGATGTCGGTGACCACGACGCGTCGGCCAGTGTAGACGGCCGTTCCGCAGGATCCGACGGACGGGCCGATCGCCACGCCGTCGATGGCCTCGGTATAGAACGCCGGCAGGCTTGGCGCGGCGCCGTGCAACAGATGCTGGCCGGATTCGTCCAAGAGCAGGACGCTGCACAACATTCCCGGGTCCTGGGCTTCGATCCCGCGCACGATGCCGTCGAGAACCTCATGCAGCGTGGCGCCACCCGCGATCAGGGTCATGGCCTTGCTGAGCATGGCCGGGTCAGCCTTGGCCGCCGGCAACCGGCGGCTGCGGTCTCTTCCCGGCTTTCCTGTCATCTCGGATTTTGGTGATCGAGGCACGGCCGACCTAAGCACATTCGCCATTTCGAAGTGATGAACCGGCAAAGAGGTAAGCGTCTCTTTAAGTCGAGGAGCGCCCGCGATCTCATGCACCCAACGTGCGCGCTGTCGGGTTTCCGACCACGTGAACGTTGGCTGGGAGGCGCGGGCCACCCGCGTACGCCATCCGTCTTCGACACCCGCTAAAACTGGGCATAATTCA
>CALAEG010000302.1 GCA_937890965.1 uncultured Caulobacteraceae bacterium
GGCTGGCCTTCTATTCCGCCAACAAGGGCTGGGACGACATCAACCGCGACGGGGATTAGCCGCCGCGCGCCACGAACCAGCCGTTCTTGAAGCCCTCGGCGACCTTGCCGTAGGTGAAGGGATCGCCGTCCGGGCTGGTCAGCCGGCCGCCGGCCGCGGCCAGCACGGCGTGGCCGGCGGCGATGTCCCATTCCATGGTCGTGCCGTGGCGGGGATAGAGGTCGGCACCGCCCTCGGCGATGACGCAGAGCTTGATCGAGGAATCCATCGCCTGGCGCTCGGTGAAGCCGTACTTGGCTTCCAGTGCTTCCAGTTGCTCGGGCTTCAAGGTGTGGCTGGTCAGGGCCAGCACATGGGCCGGATCGCGCGGCCGCACCTGGATCGGCGCGCCACCGCTCCCGCCGATCTGGCGTTTCAGCGCGCCGCCGCCGCCGGTGAACCAGACCTCGCCGGTGGCCGGGGCCGCAACGGCGCCCGCGACCGGAAAACCGTCCTCGATCAGGCCGATATTGACCGTGAAATGCGCCTCGCCGCGCACGAAGGCCTTTGTGCCGTCGAGCGGATCGATGAGGAAGAAACGATGGGCGATCTCAGTGGGGGCGCCGTCGGTGCTCACCGTCTCTTCGGCTACCGTCGGGATGCCGGGGAAGGCGCGGGTCAGGGCCTCGAGGATCAGGGCCTCGCCGCGCTGGTCGGCCGCGGTGACCGGGCTTTCGTCGCTCTTGGTCTCGACGGTCAGGCCGGTCCGCCACAGGGGCAGGATGAGCGCGCTGGCTGCCTCGACGATTTCGGCCAGCCGCGCGCCGATGTCTGCCTCGCTCATCTCCGCCTCGCCCTCACAGTCACGCGGGGTTGTCTGGCATGGCGGCCTGGTTTGCGATAGCGGCAAATCAGGCCAGGGTCGGCGGTCAGAGAACGGCCCGGCGAAAGCGCGATGAACGACAACCAGCCCTCCACCTCCCGTCTCGCCCACAGCCCGGCGCCGCCGCAGCCCTACGAGCTGGCCGCGCATCTGGCCGCGCGGCTCTGCCACGACTTCATCAGCCCGGCCGGCGCGATCATGTCGGGCCTCGACCTCTTGAACGATCCAGAAGCCCAGGACATGCGCGACGACGCCCTGCGCCTGATCGCCGCCTCGAGCGAGAAGCTGGTCGCGCTCCTGGCCTTCGACCGGGTGGCGTTCGGCGCCTCGGCCGCCGCCGAGGCCTTCGACCCGCGCGAGCTGGAAAAGCTGACCCGCGACGTCTACGCCCATGTGCGCGCCGACCTCGACTGGGCGGTGGAAGGCGACAGTCTGTCAAAACCGATCGCGCGGGTCCTGCTCAACCTGGCGCAGATCGGCGCCGGCCTGCTGCCGACCGGCGGTGTCGCGCGGCTGACCGTGACGCCCGCCGGCGAGGAGACCGAGGTCTGCGTTCGCGCCGAGGGCGCCAAGGCCCGGCTGCGGCAGGAGGTGGCGGATGGGCTGGAGGGCCTGCCGCTGGGCGACGGCCTCGGCGGCCACTGGGTCCAGGCCTATTATCTGAAGAGCCTGGTCGATGCCGCCAACGGCGCGATCGAGACCGAGATCGGCGAGACGGTGATCACCATCCGCGCCCGATTGCGCCAAGTCGCCGGCTGATTCTTCGCCAGGCCATACGGCTCCTTAACCTAGCCGCGCGAGAAAGGCGGATGGCCGGAAAGGAGTTGGCGCGCCCGTGAAAACTTGTCTGGTCGTCGACGACAGCCGGGTGATCCGCAAGGTGGCCCGCCGCATCCTGGAGGAGCTGGGCTTCGAGATCGCCGAGGCCTCCGACGGGATGGAGGCGATCGCCTGGTGCCGCACCGCCATGCCCGAAGCCATCCTGCTCGACTGGAACATGCCGGTGATGGATGGGATCACCTTTCTGCGCGAGCTGCGCAAGGAACCCGACGGCCATGAGCCGGTGGTGGTGTTCTGCACGGTCGAAAACGACATGGAACACATCGTCGCCGCCCTGGAGGCGGGCGCCGACGAATACATCATGAAGCCCTTCGACGGCGACATCCTGGAAGCCAAGCTCACCGAAGCGGGGCTGGTCACATGAGGCCGGAGGATGTCGAGACGGTTCGCTCGCTGGTGCACGCCCGCTCGGGCGTGGTGATCGATCCGGGCAAGACCTATCAGATCGAGACGCGGCTGGCGCCGGTGGCGCGCCGGGCCGGATTCGCCAGCCTGCCCGACCTGGTGCAGGCGATCCGGGTGCAGCGCGACGAAAAGCTGATGTGGGCGGCGACCGAGGCCCTGACCAGCAACGAGACCTGCTTCTTCCGCGACCGCGTCCCCTTCGCCCAGTTCCGCGAGGAGATGCTGCCCGAGCTGGTGGCCGGGCGCGGCGAACGGCCCATCCGTATCTGGAGCGCCGCCTGCGCCACCGGCCAGGAGCCCTATTCCCTGGCCATGATCATCGACGACGAACGGGCCAAGCTGCACGGCGCGCGGATCGAGCTGTTCGGCTCAGACATCTCCGAGCGTTCGCTGGAAAAGGCGCAGAGCGGCCTTTACACCCAGTTCGAGGTGCAGCGGGGCCTGCCGATCCGGCTGCTGGTGCGGCATTTCGAGAAGGCCGACGAGATGTGGGCGCTGTCGCCGCGCGTGCGCCAGATGGTGCGCTGGCGGCGGATCAACCTCTTGGCCGACCTGCGCGGCCTTGGCCAGTTCGACGTCATCTTCTGCCGCAATGTGATTTCCGGCTTCGACGAGCCGACGCGGCGGCGCGTGCTTGACCAGTTGGCGCGCGCCCTGCCCGACGATGGCCGGCTGGTGCTCGGCTTCGACGAGACCGTCTCGGGCGTCACCGACGCCCTGACGCCGGTGGCGGGCCGGCGTGGCGTCTATGCGCCCACCCCTGCCCGCATCGCGGCCTAAGACAGCAAAACGCCTCCCCCGTCAGGGAGAGGCGCGGGCGCAGATACTGGTTTAGCGCCTACGGGTGCGACGCGTCGTGGGCGGTGTCGGTGACCGCATTGCCGGCGGCGCTGACGTCCCTGCCGGCCCCGGCGACGGTGTTGCAGGCGGCGACGGCCAGGCTGGCGGCAATCATCGCCAATAGAGCAAGCTTGCGCATAGCGCGGTCTCCCTTTTGAAAATCTTGTGAAGACCCAACGGCTAGGCGGCGGCTCGGTTCCCCTTTGGCCGGGCCTGCGCCCTGGCGGCGCCGGCGCCCTTGGCCTGGGGCGTCGGGAAGATCAGCCTGGCGGTGACGCCGCCCAGATCGTTGGCGACCAGCTCCATGCGCCCGCGCAGCTGGCGGGCGAAGGCCATCATCAGGGCGCGGCCGACGCCGGTTCCGGCCAGTTCGGGCGCGGCTCCCGAGCCTTCGTCGATGATCGCCAGCTGGGCCTCCTCGCCGTTCACCGTAAAGCGCACGTGCAGCATGCCGCCACGATGGGCCAGGGCGTGCTTCTGCGCATTACTGATCGCCTCGACCGCGAACAGGGCCAGCGGGGCCAGCTTGTCCGGATCGATGATCAGCTCGTCGGCCTCGAGTTCGGTGGCGATCAGCTCGCCGTGCTCCTGCTGCTCGACGATGAGCTGGGCGACCAGGTCGCCGAGGAACTGGCGGATATCGACGCGCTTGAGGTCGACGCCCTGGTAGAGGGCCCGATAGATCAGCGCCATCGCATTGATCCGCTGGCGGGTGTCGAACATGGCCTCGCGCGCGGCGGGGTCGGTCAGGGCGCGTTGCTGCATCGAGAGCAGCGAGGAGATCACCTGCAGATTGTTGCGCACCCGGTGATGGATCTCGCGCATCAGCGCGTCCTTCTGCGCCAGCGAATCCAGCAGCGAGCGGTCGCGCGTCTCGATGGCGTTGGCCATGGTGGCCAGGGAATGGGCCAGGTCGCGGATTTCCGGCGGGGCGCTCTCGGCCTGCACAGGGCGCACGGTGAAGCGACCCCGCGCATAGATGCTGGCGATGCGCTGCAGGTAGTGCAGCCAGCGCACCACCACCCGCTCGGTCACCACCATGACGGCGACCAGGGCGGTCAGGAAGGCCAGCAGCGGAAAGACCACGCCGGAGAGCGGGTTGAGCCTGGCCCAGGTGAACCAGCCCTGGGACGGGGCGGACAGCACAACGAAGACATCGCCCATCAGCGGCGCGGCCGAATAGACGCGCGGGTCGCCGCGCTGATCGCGGCCGTAGTCGATGACCGAGCCCTGCGCCTTGACCTTCTCCAGATCGAGCACCGGGTTGCGGGGAAAAGCGGTGGGGTCGGTGCGGGTCAGCAGGTGGCCTTGGCTATCGGCCAGCGCCACCTCGGTGCCGGCGGGCAGGGCCGGGTCGGACTGGGTGGGCCGCAAGCTCTTCAGGCCGATGACGGCGGCGACCACGCCCTCGAAGTCGCCCTCCGACGAGGTGACGCGCTCGGCCGCCAGCAGGGCCGGCTCGCCCGGGCTGAACACATCCGGCGCGCGCACGGCCAGGGAGGCCTCGCCAAAGGCCAGGCGCGCGAACCAGTCGCTGGTTCGCCGCGTCGGATCGACCAGGACTGGCGCGGCCGAGCAGACATCCTGGCCGGTGGGATCGAAGCGGATCAGGTTTTCGTAACCGCCCAGCCGGTGGCTGATTTCGGCGAGGCGTTCGGTGCACTGCGGGCCGATCACCTGGGGGGCCAGCGTCTCCAGCAGTACGCTCGCGCCTTCCATGCGCGCGCGCGCGGTCGCGGCGCTGCGCGCGGCCGCCAGGGCGAGGTTGGTGCGCTCCTCGTCGGCGTCCTTCTTGTAGGCGACGCTGACCTGGATCGCGCCCAGCAGCAGCACCGGCAACAGGGCGAGCGCCAAGGCCGCCCCCAGACGGAAGCGAATGGTGGTCAGCGCCCCCGCCAACCTTTGCATGGCTCCATCGTCCTTAACGGGCCTGGCCCAGATGCTCGGCGGCGGCCAGGATCGAATTCATCGCATCGCTGGCCGAGCGGCCATCGCGATCGTAGGCCCCTGTTTCCAATATGCCTTGCAGCGCCCGCCTGGCGCGGCTGACCCGGCTCTTCACCGTGCCGACCGCGCAGCCGCAGATCTCGGCCGCCTCCTCATAGGCGAAGCCGCCGGCGCCAACCAGGATCAGGGCTTCGCGCTGTTCGGCCGGCAGCATGCCGAGGCCAAGGCGCAGCTCGTCCAGCGCCACCGGCGACTGCGGGTCGTCGACCGCGACCAGGGTCCGTTCGGCGGCGTCCTGATCGAGCTGGGTCTGGCGCCAGGAGCGGCGTTTCTCCGAATAGAACTGGTTGCGCAGGATCATGAAGGTCCAGGCCTTCATATTGGTGCCCATCTGATAGGAGGCGCGCGCGTCCCAGGCCTTCATCAGGGCATCCTGGGCGAGGTCGTCGGCGCTGGCCTGCTCGCCGGTGAGCGTGCGGGCGAAGGCGCGCAGATGGGGGATCAGCGCCACCAGTTCGCGCTTGAATCGCCCTTCCATGGCCGGGTCGGCGCCACCGGTCGCGGCGCGCTCACGTGTCATCGCCACCCTTCGCGTTCTCGTCATGGCGACGCAGGATATCGAGGAATTCGTCGGGAACCGGCTCGTTGACCACCCGATCGAACATCTGGCGCAGCTTTACGCCGATGGCTTGCTGGCGCAGCCGCGCCTCGTCGAGCGCGCGCCGCGGCGCCCGCCTCGCGGCCTCGGCCTGCTCGTCCTCGCGGTCCAAAGCGCGCCCCCCTCCGTATTGCGACGTCATGATAATAAACATGCTCCGGCCACCGCCAACGCGTGTGATCGCCTATGGTTCCAAGAAAACAGGCTTTGCCGGGAACCAAGCGCCAAGCGTTGCGTTACAACCACTTGCGTCGGCCTCGCTGGCGCCATCATCGTGCGATCGTATCCTCGCGCCCCGTACAGGCCGCGAAAGGGGGAGTAAATGAGTCTTTTAGCCCGACTGGCCCCACATCTTCCCTATGTGCGCCGCTATGCCCGCGCGCTCACCGGCGACCAGCCGGCCGGCGATGCCTATGTGCGCGTGGCGCTTGAGGCCTTGGCGGCCGGCGAACGGACGCTTGAGCCCAATATGAGCCCCAGGGTGGCGCTCTATCACGTCTTCCACGCCATCTGGTGCTCGACGGGCGCCCAACTCGAGGACCGCTCCGCGGACCTGGCCACGACCGGCGACGACCCGTCCTCCAGGCTCATGCGCATCGCGCCGCGATCGCGCCAGGCCTTTCTGCTCACCGCGCTCGAAGGCTTCACCCCCAGCGAGACGGCGCAGATTCTCGACGCCGACTTCCCCGAGGTCGAACAACTGATCGCCGAGGCGCAAAAGGAGATCGACGCCGAACTGGCCACTGACGTGCTGATTATCGAAGACGAACCGGTGATCGCCGCCGACATCGAGGCCCTGGCGCGCGAACTCGGCCACAACGTCGTCGATATCGCCGCCACGCGCGCGGAGGCCATCGAGGCGGTGGCCAAGCACAAGCCCGGCCTGATCCTGGCCGACATCCAACTCGCCGACGGGTCTTCCGGCATCGACGCGGTGCGCGAGATCCTCGGGAAGTTCGACGTGCCGGTGATCTTCATCACCGCCTTCCCGGAGCGGCTTTTGACCGGGGAGCGGCCGGAGCCGACCTTCCTGATCACCAAGCCCTTCCAGCCGGAGACGGTGAAGGCGGCTATCGGCCAGGCCCTGTTCTTCCATCCCGCGCGCGACAAGGCGCCCGCCTAGCGCCCTCGACGCCGCTCGCGGAACGCCCTCGTCGGAAGCTGCGTTCTTGATCGTGAGGCCGCCTCATGGCGGCGCTCTTCACGCCAAGGAGGCGATCATGCTCGGCTGGGCTTTGACGTTTTTTATTCTCGCTATCGTCGCGGGACTGTTGGGTTTCGTGGCGCTGGCCGGCGTCGCCGGCGAGATCGCCAAGGTCCTGTTCCTGGTCTTCCTGGTTCTGCTGGTGGTGAGCTTCATCATCCGCGCGGTGCGCGGCCAGTCCGTCGTCTAGGCACGGCTAAGCCCGCGCCGTCGTTCAGGACGGCGGCGCGGCGCTCTGCACGGGCTGCGATGGCGGGGCGTTGAAGCTATGGGCGAGCGCCGGACGCGCCCCATTATTGGCGTCGCTCGCCGCCAGTTGGGGCGCGCGGTAAATCCAGGCCGCGGTCAGAGCCGCGATGGCCAGAACCACCGAAATGACCAGCACCAGAAAACGTCCCGGCCCAAGCGGCCTTGGCGCGCCTTCGTAGCTGGCAGGTCGGATGAAGATTCGGATTGCGCCATGGCGGGTCTCCTTTTTCAAGAGCAACAAGACTTCGCCGTATCAATGTCCGGGGGCCCCCGAACGATCGGCGCGGGCGCCTACCGCTGGGGTCGCGAAAAAATGTAGAGGCTTCGGGAACCCATCTCGAAGTTGAGCCGTTTGTGGATTGCGGAGGCGACGACGCCCCCCCGACT
>CALAEG010000303.1 GCA_937890965.1 uncultured Caulobacteraceae bacterium
CGAGATTGGTCAGTGACTGGAGTTCAGACGTGTGCTCTTCCGATCTCAGTGATGCAGGGAGCAAACCGGAGCCCCAAGCATGGCCCAGCACTTCGACATCGCGCCGCTCGACGCCAGTTTCGGGGCGGTGGTCACCGACCTGAGCCTGCCAAGGCTCGACGACGCGGGCTTCCGCGCGCTGCACGCCGCCTGGCTCGACTACGCCCTGCTGATCTTCCCCGGCCAGCACCTGACCCGTGAGCAGCAGATCGACTTCGCCAGGCGCTTCGGCCCGCTGGAGTTCGACCTCGCCCCGATCAGCAACGTCAAATCCGACGGCTCCCTGCGCAACGAGGCGGACAACGACGACGTCATCAAGGTGCTGAAGGGCAATATGGGCTGGCATGCGGACTCGACCTACATGCCGGTCCAGGCCAAGGGCGCGGTCTTCTCGGCGCTGGTGACGCCTCCTGCGGGCGGCCAGACCGGCTGGGCGGACATGCGCGCGGCTTACGACGCCCTCGACGACGCCACGCGCGCCAAGGTCGAGCGCCTGAGCGCCCACCATTCGCTCTATTACAGCCAGTCCAAGCTCGGCCACGACCCTGCGGCCAAGCCCGCCAGCGAATACAGCGGCTATGGCTTCCACGATGGCCCCGTCCCCTTGCGGCCGCTGGTGAAGACCCACCCCGAGACCGGCCGCAAGTCGCTGCTGATCGGCCGCCACGCCCACGCCATCCCCGACATGGCCGACGCCGAATCCGAACGATTCCTGGACGAGCTGGTCGCGTTCGCCTGCCAGCCGCCGCGCACCTACCATCACAGCTGGGCCCCCGGCGACGCGGTGATCTGGGACAATCGTTGCCTGCTGCACCGCGCCATGCCCTGGGACATGACCGAGCCGCGCATCATGTGGCACAGCCGCATCGCCGGCGATCCGGTCGCCGAGGCCGCTCTGGCCTGAGGCGCGAACGCCCTATTTTCCGATCGCGTCCAGCTCGGCGAACACCTCGGCCGACAGGTGGATCTCGGCCGCCTTCAGGTTCTCGCGCAGGTGCTCCAGCGACGAGGTGCCCGGGATCAGCAGGATGTTGGGCGACCGGTGAAGCAGCCAGGCCAGGGCGACCTGCATCGGCGTGGCGCCGAGTCGCGCCGCCACCGCCGACAGGGCCGAGGACTGCAGCGGCGAGAAGCCGCCCAGCGGGAAGAACGGCACATAGGCGATGGCCTTTTCGGCCAGCATGTCGATCAGCGCGTCGTCGTTGCGGTGCACGATATTGTAGTTGTTCTGCACACAGACGACCTTGGCGATGGCGCTCGCCCGTTCGACCTGGGACGCGCTCACGTTGCTCAGGCCAAGGTGGCGGATCAGCCCCTGGTGTTGCAGCTCGGCCAGGGTGGTGAACTGCTCCTCGATGGGGCCTTCGTTCGGCCCATGGATGCCGCCGACCCGCAGATTGACCACCTCGAGCCGCTCAATGCCCAGGTTGCGCAGGTTGTCGTGAACACCCGCCGTGAGATCGGCGGGGGTCTGCGCCGGGATCCAGGAGGCGTCGGCGCCACGCACCGCGCCGAGCTTGCTCACGATCACCAGATCCTCCGGATAGGGGCTGAGCGCCTCGCGGATCAGCTGGTTGGTGACGTGGGGCCCATAGAAATCGCTGGTGTCGATGTGATTGACGCCGCTGGCGACTGCCTCGCGCAGCACGGCCAGGGCGGTAGCGTGGTCCTTCGGCGGCCCGAACACGCCGGGTCCGGCCAGCTGCATGGCGCCATAGCCCATGCGGTTGACGGTGCGGTCGCCGAGGGTGAAGGCGTCGATGGCGGTTGTGGCGGTCATGGCAGGTCTCCGAGTCTGGAACAGACGCTATATGGAGCCGCGGGCGCTGCGTGATAATCCATGGCAATCGGCACAGGCCGTTCGGGATTATGCACAATGCCGGCAGAGCTCAACGATCTTTCGGCCTTTGTCGCGGTCGTGCGGGCCGGCGGGTTCCGTGACGCGGCGCGGGTCGGCGGCGTCTCCGCCTCCCGCCTCAGCGAGGCGGTGCGGCGGCTGGAGGCGCGGCTGGGCGTGCGCCTGCTCAACCGCACCACCACCCGCAGCATCGCCCCCACCGAGGCCGGCGCGCGTCTGGTCGAGCGGCTGTCGCCGGCGCTGGGCGAGATCGAGGCGGCGATGGATGTGGTCAACGCCTTCCGCGACCGGCCGGCCGGCACGCTCAAGCTCAATGTGCCCGGCAGCGTCGCGCGCCTGGTGCTGCCGGCGATCGTGCCGCCATTCCTTAAGGCCTATCCGGACATCCGGCTCGAGGTCATCGTCGAGGAAAGCTTCGTCGACGTGCTGGCCAGCGGCTGCGACGCCGGCATCCGTTACGACGAGCGGCTCGAACAGGACATGATCGCCGTGCCGATCGGGCCGCGCGTGCAACGGTTCGCCACCGCCGCGTCACCCGGCTTTCTCGACCTCCACCGCCCCCCGGACCACCCCCGCGACCTGCTCAGGTTTGCCTGCCTGCGCGGACAGTTCACCAGCGGCGCGATCCACGCCTGGGAGTTCGAGCGCGATGGCGAGATCGTGCGCATCGACCCGGCCGGGCCGCTGGTGGTGCGTCTCGGCGCGGCGGCGGACCTCTCCGTCAGCGCGGCCATCGCCGGGCTCGGCGTCGTGCACATCTTCGAGGACTGGCTGCGCCCGCACTTCGCCAGCGGCGCCCTGGAGCCGGTGCTGGAGCCCTGGTGGCAGAGCTTCTCAGGCCCCTTCCTCTACTACCCCGGCCGCCGCCACCTGCCCGCGCCGCTGCGGGCGTTCGTGGATTTCATCAAGGGCTGAGGGGCGAACCCGGCATCCATCTCACCGCCCGTCGTCCATCCTCCCCACGACCGTCTTCAGCCGCGCAATGTCGTCGGGCTTCAGGGCGTGGTGCCCGGCGAAATGGGAGACCAGGGGGGCCAGCTGGCCGTCGAAGAGGCGGTCGAGCCGGCCCTGGCCCTCGGCCTGTACATAGTCGGCGCGGGCGAGCAGGGGGCGGTAGGAATGGCGCCCGCCGTCGCGTGCGGATTCGATGGCCTTCTTCTTCAGCAGGCGATTGACCAGGGTCTTCACGGTGGCCTCGCCCCAGGCCTGGCTCGCCCCCACCTCGGCGACGATCTCGTCGGAGGTCATCGCGCCGCGCCGCCACAGGGCTTCCATGACCTGGCTTTCGGCGGCGGTGATGCGGAGCATGTGTTTACGCCTGTAATTTCACCTAGAATTTACATGCGTAAGATGGAGTGTCAGCCGGTCGGCTCAGACCAGGCCGCCGGTCTCGCGGGACTTTTTGCGCCGTGGGCGCTCCCACATCACGCCGGGATAGCCCTTCAGCGGCGCCAGGGGCTCGCCCAGATAGGCCCAGTCCGGCGCCTCGCCGAGCGCGAGGTGGTAGCGCGGCTCGCGGCCGGTGCGTCCGGAGAAGAGCGGGCGGGGGATGTTGACCATCTTCGGCGCGCGGCGGCGTTCGTAGAACAGCGGCGTGCCGCAGCGGGAGCAGAAGCTGCGGGTCGTGCCGGCCTCCGCATCCTCGAACCGGCTGATGCTGCCCTCGCCCTCAAGCAGGCGGAAGCGGCTGCGCCAGCTGCCGACATAGGTGACGTAGGCTGAGCCGTGGGCGCGCCGGCTGGCGGCCGAGTGATCGTGCCAGGCCCAGACCGCCGGCACGTCGATCTCGAAGCGCACGGCGCCGCAAACGCACTGACCGGCCGCCTGCACGGCGGAGGCCTTTCCGATCCTGGGCGTGGCCGCGGGCTTGCGCATTCCGCGTCAGGACGGCGCGTAGAGCGGGTTCGCGCCCATCAGGCCGGTGGATCTGTAGGGACCCGGCGCGCCCTGCTGCAGCACCGTGACCGTCTTGCCCCAGCGCTGATGGATGGAGTCGTCGATGGCGAAGTCCGGCTGCCCGGCGGTGGCGGTGGCCGGAAAGACGCGCGGACCCTTGGGCAGCAGCACCCACATGCCGGCGGTGGAATCGTCCTCGGCGAAGTCGACCGGGTTGGGCGCCAGCGGCCGGGGCAGATTGGCCATGTCGCAGATCAGTCCCCGGTTCTGCAGATGCGCCAGCATCCACAGACAGGCCCGATCGGACAGGCCGGCGTTGGCGAAGCCGCCGCCGATGTTGGAGTGGAAGCCAGGGAAGATGACCTGGGTGATTCCCTGGCGCGGGGTCCAGTAGGTCGGCGCGAACACCGCCCGCGTCTCGTCGGCGGAGAGGGCGTGGACGCCGTTCAGGACCTGGGGGTTCAGATAGGTGTCGGCGATGCTGAAATCGTAGCCGATGCCGCCGGCGATCCTGGGCTGCGGCACGCCGAGCGAACTGACCGTGTCGAAGACCGCGACCGTGTCGATGGCCGGCACGGCGATGAAGTCGGCCGCGGTCAGGGTGGGGATGGTCTCGCCGGTCTGGACTTGGATGTCAGTCAACGAGGCCTGGTTGGCCAGGTCCGGGCGGCTCTTGCGATAGAGGTACCAGGCCGCGATGGCGCGCAGATAGGCCTGGTCCTTCTGGCTGGGATCGTAGTTGGCCGTGGTCAGCAGGCCCTTGACGGCGACGAAGCCCGCCAGCGCCCGGGCGGCGGCGGCGCCACGGCTGAATCCGGTGATGAGGATCTGGTCGCCGGCGAGGTAGCTGCGCGACAGGAAGGTGTAGCCGCGCACGATCTGCTCGGCGATGCCGTCGCCGAAGCCCTGGCCGAGCGCCTCCAGGATAAGGTTGCCCTGGGTGCCGACGCCGGGCAGGTATTTGCCCATCTCGGCTGTGGCGCCGCCCTGGGTCACCGTCCTTTCCCACGAGCCGTTGCCGGCGTTGATGACCACCCCGCCCAGGGCATCGAAGATCAGGGCGATATTGGTAAGGTGGGTCTGCGGCATCTGCTGGCCGGTGCCGTCGAGGCAGACGAGATGGATGGTCATGCTGGAAGGCTACGCCTTTGTCGGGTCCGGCGAATTCAAATGCTCGTTAGCCTGGCCGTGAGCCCATGACCCTCCGATCCCATCCCGCAGAAACCATCGCCGCCGCCCACGCCCGCATCGCGCCCTTCGTGCACCGCACGCCGGTGCTGACCAGCCGGCGGATCGACGGCATGGTCGGGGCGCGCCTCTGGTTCAAGTGCGAGAACTTTCAGAAGGTCGGGGCGTTCAAGGCCCGCGGCGCCTTCAACGCGGTGCTGTCGCTGAGCGACGCCGACGCCCGCGCGGGGGTCGTGACCCATTCCTCCGGCAACCACGCGGCGGCCCTGGCTCTGGCCGCGGCGACGCGCGGCATCCCGGCCTATATCGTCATGCCCCGGACGGCCTCGGAGACCAAGAAGGCGGCGGTGGCCGGCTATGGCGCTGAGATCACCTTCTGCGAGCCGACGCTGGCGGCGCGTGAGGCGGCCGCCGCGGAGATCCAGGCGCGCACCGGCGCGCGGCTGGTGCCGCCTTACGACGACGACGCGGTGATCGCCGGCCAGGCCACGGCGGCGGTGGAGCTGATCGAGGAGGTTCCGGGGCTTGAGATCGTCACCTGCCCGGTCGGCGGCGGCGGCCTGTTGGCCGGGACCGCGCTGGCGACCCGCTGGCTTGAGCCAGGTGCGCGGGTGATCGCCGCTGAACCCGCCGGCGCCGACGACGCCTGGCGTTCCTTCACCTCCGGCGTGCGCGTGGCGCAGACCAGCCCCGACACCATAGCCGACGGCCTGCTGACCTCGCTGGGGATACGCAACTTCGCGGTGATGATGGCCTGCGTCGACGACGTACTGACCGTGACCGACGCCAGCATAATCGAGGCCATGCGGCTGATCTGGACCTCGATGAAGATCATCGTCGAACCCTCAGCCGCCGTGCCGCTGGCCGCGCTGCTGGAACACCCCGAAGCCTTCGCCGGCCGCCGCGTCGGCATGATCCTCAGCGGCGGCAATGTGGATCTCGACCGGTTGCCGTGGATGGCGCAGTAGGTCCTCCCCCGCAGGGGGAGGATCAGCCCTCCTTGTCCCGCCGCCTCATCCCGCCTACTTTCCGCCGCTTCGCCAACGGCGACGCCAAAAGGACCGCATGGCCGCGCATTATCTGGATTTCGAGCGGCCGATCGCGGAGCTCGAGGCGAAGATCGAGGAGCTGTCGAAGCTCTCCGACCAGGCGGGCGGCGCCAACTCCTTCGAGATCGAGATCGACGCTCTGCGCGACCGCGCCACGCGCATGCGCCGCGAGGCCTATGCCAATCTGGGCGGCTGGCAGAAGGTCCAGGTCGCCCGCCACCCCGAGCGACCGCACTGCGTCGACTATATCGCCGGCCTGATCGACGACTTCGTCGAGCTGCGCGGCGACCGCAAATATGGCGACGACCAGGCCATCGTCGGCGGACTTGGGCGCTTTCGCGGCGCGCCGGTGGTGGTGCTTGGCAATGAACGCGGCCACGACACCGTCACCCGCATCAAGCACAATTTCGGCGCGGCCAGGCCCGAGGGCTACCGCAAGGCCGTGCGGCTGATGGACATGGCCGACCAGTTCGGCCTGCCGGTGATCAGCTTTATCGACACCGCCGGCGCCTATCCCGGCATCGGCGCGGAGGAGCGCGGCCAGGCCGAGGCCATCGCGCGCTCCATCGAACGCTGCCTGACGCTGGGCCAGCCCATGGTCGCCACCATCACCGGCGAGGGCGGCTCGGGCGGGGCGCTGGCCATCGCCGCGGCCAACAAGGTGCTGATGCTGGAGCACGCCATCTATTCAGTGGCCGAGCCGGGGGCCAGCGCCTCCATCGTCTTCCGCGACAACGACCGCGCCGCCTTCATGGCCGAGGCGATGAAGATCACCGCCCAGGACCTGATCGGCTTTTCCATCATCGATCTGATCATCGAGGAACCGGCCGGCGGCGCCCATGCCGACCCCAAGGCCGTCATCGCCTCGGTCGGCGACGCCATCGAGACCGAGCTGCAAGGCCTTGCCGGCCTCACCCCCGACGCCCTGCGCGAACAACGCGCCGCCCGCTTCTACGCGATCGGCCGCACCGGGATGGCGTAACGCCTTACGCGGCGCGCGCCCTCAAACACTTCTCCCTCTGGGAGAAGTTATTGGCGCGCGCTTGGCGCACTCAGCGAGGCGCGCTTGTTCAGCGCGTCGCGGTCAAACCCGGCGGCCTTTTTGTATTCGCCGGCGCTGGCCTCCAGTTCGGCCTGGCTCAGCACCTGGTGGACGTCGGCGAAGCCGCTCGGGGCGCGTTCGTGGGCCAGCTGCATCACCTGTTCGGGGCCGTTGCCGCGATTGAGCAGGACCAGCCGAGTCGTCGCCGGCCGGCGGGCGGCCTCGTAGCGGGCCAGGGCTTCGTCGATGCCGGGCGCGGTCGCCAGGTCGAAGGCCAGGGTGCGGGCGTCCAGTATGGCCTGGGAGGCGCCGTTGGAGCCGATCGGGTACATGGGGTGGGCGGCGTCGCCCAGCAGGGTGATGCGGCCGAAGGTCCAGCGCTCGATGGGGTCGCGGTCGACCAGGGGGTATTCGTAGACCTTTTCGGCGGCGCGGATCACGCCAGGGACATCCAGCCAGCCGAAGTCCCAGTCCTCGAACCGCGGCAGGAAGTCATCCAGCCGCCCGCCCCGGTTCCAGTCTTCGCGGGTCCAGACGTCGGTCTCGGGGAAGCGCAGCTCGGCGATCCAGTTGATCGTGGAGCGATCGCCGGCGTGTGGGTCGATAGGATAGGCGACGAACTTCTGGTCCTGATGGCCGGCCATGATCATGGTCGCGCCGCCGAGGAAGGGTTCAGCCCGGCTTATGCCGCGCCACAGCACCCGCTGGTTCCACTTCGGCGGGCCCTCATCGGGGTAGAACTGGGCGCGGATGACGGAGTGGATGCCGTCGCAGGCGACCAGGACATCGCCCTCGGCCGCGCCCCGATCGGCGCCCGAGGCGTCCTTCAACCAGATCCTGGCGCCCGTGTCGGACGTCTCGGCGCGGACCACCTGCCGGTTGGCGTGGACGGCGGCCTCGCCCAGCCGCGCCTTGACCGCGTCCAGCAGCAGCATCTGCAAGGTCCCGCGATGGATGGAATATTGCGGCCAGTCATAGCCAGCGAACCGCCCGCGCGGCTCGCGCCAGATCTCCTGGCCGAACCGGTTCGCGTACATAAGGGCTTCGGTGGGGATGGCGTTCTCGGCCAGGACCTCGCCCAGGTCGAGCTCGATCAGTTCGCGGGCTGCGTGCGGCAGGAGGTTGATGCCGACGCCGACGGGTTTCAGCTCGGGCGCGGCCTCGAACACCTCCGCCTCGATCCCCACCGCGTGCAGGCTGAGCGCCAAGGTCAGCCCGCCCAGTCCACCGCCGGCGATGATGACGCGCATCAGAGCGCCGCGAGGGCCGCGCCCAGTTCGTCGACCATCTCCGCCGTGGTGCTCCAATTGCACATGAAGCGCACGCTGCCGTCGATGAAGCGGTAGACGAACCAGCCGCTGGCGTGCAGCCGGGCCAGGGTCGGCTCGTCGATGGTCACGAAGACGGCGTTGGCCTCAACCGCGTGGGCGATCGGGAAGGGCATGAGCTCGGCCAGGCGTTTGGCCATGGCGTTGGCGTGGGCGGCGCGGGCGGTCCAGGCGCCGGTCTCCAGCATGCCGATCCAGGGCGCGGCCAGGAAGCGGCCCTTGGAGACCAGCTGGCCGGCGTGCTTCAGCCGCGCGTCGAACCGGCGGGCCAGAGCCCTGTCGAACAGCACGATGGCCTCGGTCGGGGTCGAGCCGGCCTTGGTCCCGCCGAGCACGGCGATGTCGATGCCCAGCGACGCCAGCCAGGTGATGTCGAAACCGGCCGCCACAGCGTTCGACAGCCGCGCGCCGTCCAGGTGGATCTTCAGCCCCGCCGCCTTGGCCGGGCCGGTGAGCGCGCTCATCTCGGCCGAGCTGTAGACCACGCCGTACTCGGTGGCGTTGGTCAGGCTGAGGGCGGCGGCGGACTGGTGGTGGGAGACGTCCGGCTCGGCCAGGGCGCGGGCCAGGGCCTCGAGCCGGATGCGGCCGGAGGCGCCGGGCAGGGGGGTGAGGCCGACGCCAGCGCCGAAGAAGCCCGGCGCGCCGGTCTCGTCGGTGGCGACGTGGCTGTGCTCGTGGCAGAGCACCGCCTCGTGCGGCGCGGCCAGCGCGGCCAGGGTGAGCGCATTGGCCGCCGTGCCCGAGGCGACGAACCGCACCTCGGCGTCGGCGTCGAGCAGCGTGCGGATCAGGTCGGCGGCCCGCGCGCTGACCCCGTCGGTCCCATAGGAGGAGACCGCGCCGGCATTGGCCTCGGCGAGCGCCGCCATCACCTCCGGCATGGCTCCGACCACATTGTCGGAGGCGAAGTCGTAGCGAGCGCTCATGCGGCGTCGGTCGCCTTCGCCCAGGCCCGCACGTCCTCGACATAGAGGTGCGGCTCCTCCATGGCGGCGAAATGGCCGCCGCGCGGCGGCTCGCTCCAATAGGTTAGGTTGTAGGCCCGCTCGACAAAGCTGCGCGGCGGGCCGCCAGTATAGTCGGTGTCGCCCTGGTAGCGGGCGAAGCCGGTCGGGGTTTCGCAGCGCTGACCCTGGATCGAGGCGAACGCCCCCTCCTCCAGCAGGCCGCGATAGTACCAGGCGCCGGTGGTGAAGGAGCCGGTCATCACATAGAGCATGACGTTGGTGAGCAGCTGGTCCTTGGAATAGATCTCGTCGAACGGCTTGCCGCGCAGGTCCGACCAGTCGTGGAAGCGCTCGACGATCCAGGCGGCCTGGCCGACGGGATTGCCGGCGCCCATCCAGGCGACCGACTGCGGCTTGGACATCTGCAGCTGCAGATAGGCGCCGAACATCTGGCTGGCGGCGGCGGCGCGCGCCGCCCAGGCGGCTTCGGCCTCGTCCTTTGGCCCGCCCTGGGGCCGGAAGGCCAGCATGTTCAGGTGGATGGCCCGCGCATGGGCGCCATGGTCGAAACCCAGCCAGGAGGTGACCACCGCCCCCCAGTCGCCGCCCTGGGCCAGATAGGTGTCATAGCCCAGCACCTCGGTCATCAGGGCGTTGAACAGGCGCGCGGTGGCGCGCTGGCCGATCGGCCGCTTCGGCTTGGAGGAAAAGCCGAAGCCGGGCAGGGAGGGGACGATGACGTCGAAGGCGTCCTCCGTCTTGCCGCCGAAGCGCGAGGGGAAAGCCAGCTTTTCGATCGAGCCCCAGAATTCGAAGTGGCTGCCCGGCCAGCCGTGGCTGATCAGCAGCGGGCGCTTGCCGCCCGCCTCGCCGACCACATGCACGAAATGCAGGGTGAAATCCTCGACCTCGGCGGTGAACTGGGGAAACTTGTTCAGGTCGGCGACGGCCGCGCGCCAGTCGTAGTCGTCGGTCCAATAGGCGCAGAGGCCCTTGAGGAAGGCGCCGTCACAACCATAGTTCCAGCCGTCCTCGACCTCCGGGCTCACTGGCCACGGGTAGGCGCGCACCTGGCTCAGCACCGCCTCGACCGCCTCCGCCGGCGGGTTGATCGTGAAGGGTTTGATCTCGGCCATGAGCCTGCTCCTCTGCGCGGGCGAAGGCTGACCGCCTAACGCCGCGGCGGTCAAGCACCTCGCGCGGCGAACGGCGAGCCGTTAGGGTTCTCCGCGACAGAGACCTCGGGAGACGCCTATGACCACCGATCGCAAAGCCGTTTTCATCACCGGCGCCGCCAGCGGCATCGGGCTCGCCACCGCCAAGCGGTTCGCGTCCGAGGGCTGGCTGGTCGGGCTATCGGACATCGACGGGCCAGGCTTGAAGGCCGCGCTGGCGGCCATCGGCGGCGACAATGCCGGCTTCACCGTGGTGCACGACGTGCGCAAGGCCGACGAGTGGGAGCGGGCGCTCGACGCCTTTGTCGAGGCCAGCGGTGGGCGGCTGGACGTGCTGGTCAACAATGCCGGCATCTGCCGCTACGGCTGGTTCGACGAACAGACCCCGAAGGATTTCGACGACCAGATCGACATCAATCTGCGCGGCGTGGTGCTGGGCGCCTATCTCGGCCATGAGCGGCTGAAGCGCACGCCGGGTTCGCGGCTGATCAACATCGCCTCGCTGGCCTCGCTGGCGGGCTCGCCGCGGTTCGCGGTCTATTGCGCCACCAAGTTCGCCGTCCGCGGCCTTTCGGAAGCGCTGGACATCGAGTTCATGCGGTCGGGCGTGCGGGTCAGTTGCGTCGAGCCGACGGTGATCGAGACGCCGCTGATCGACAAGGCCTCGGCGCCCGGCGGCCCCAGCTTCCGCGAGGCGGTCAGCCAGGGGATGGTCGGCGGCTCCCTGACCGCGGACCAGGCGGCCGAGGTGGTCTGGCGCGCGGCGCACGAAGACGCGCTGAACTATCCGGTCGGCGACGCGCCGGCCGCCCTGCTGCTGGAGATCAACCCGCGCATCGAGGCCAACCGCGCCCGCATGAAAGAGGTGTTCGCCGCCGCGCCAGCCGGGACCTAGAGCGGCGCACCGCGACTAAAATCACCGTCATCCCCCGCTGGAGCCGCTTTAGCGGCGGAATGCGGGGGACCCATGAACACTCACATTAGGCGGTGATCATGGGTGGCCCGAACAAGTCGGGCCATGACGGAGAAGAATAGGGAGCGACGTCGCCTCTAGACGCGGAAACCGGCGTTCAGGGCGCGCCACATTTCGCGCCACAGCTGATCGAACTCCAGCTTCGGCGAGATCAGGTCGCCCAGCTTCAGCACCACCAGGCCGTGGATGCCGGCCCAGTAGACGTGGGCGATCACATCGGGGTCGCCACGGATCAGGCCGGCGTCCAGCAGGCCCTGGCTATAGTGGCTCATGGTCGCCCGCGCCCGGGTGGCCGCGCGGATCAGCTCGGGATAGTTGGTCTCGGTCGGCTGGGCGAGGTCGAACATCAGCCGGTAGGCGGCTGGATTGTTGAAGGCGAACTTCAGATAGGCCTCGCCGACGTTCTGGGCCCGTTGAATGGGATCGTCCGAGGTGGCGTAGGCGGACTCCAGAGCTTCGGCGAAACGGTCGAAGCCCGAGGCGCGCGCGGCGGCCAGGATGTCGTCCTTGTCCCTGAAATAGCGGTAGGGGGTCATCGGGCTGACGCCGAGTTCGGCGGCGAGTTGGCGCATCGAGACCGCGCCTGGCCCGTTTTCGGCGAACAGCCGCTCGGCGACCTCGATCAGGCGGTCGCGGAAACTCTCGATCTGAGCGTTGGACAGCGGCTTTGGCACGGAAATCTGACTCTGAGGCTCAACAAAAAGACTTGCAAGACAATATGTCTTACGACATAAATTTACAACGTAAGAAATAGACTGGGACCCAGGAGACGCATCATGGATGGATCACCCCGCATCAACGCCTTTCTGAGCGGCAATTTTGCGCCGGTGCGCGCAGAGGACGACTTCGATCTTGAGATTGTCGGCGAAATCCCCGCCGGCATCCGCGGCGCCTTCTACCGCAACGGGCCCAACCCGCAGTTCGAGCCGCGCGGCGACTATCACTGGTTTTCGGGCGACGGCATGGTCCACGGCTTCTTCGTCGATGACGGCAAGGTCAGCTACCGCAATCGCTACGTCCGCACGCCCAAGTGGGAACTGGAGAATTCGGCCGGCAAGGCCCTGTTCGGCGGTTTCGATCCCCGCGCCGCCGACCCCTCGGTGGCCGGCAAGGACGGCGGCGTCTCCAACACCAACATCGTCTGGCACGCCGGCCGGCTGATGGCGCTGGAAGAGGCGCACAAGCCCTTCGAACTCGACCCGATCACCTTGGAATCGCGCGGCTATGTCGACGAATACGCCGGCCGCGTCACCGCCCACCCGAAGATCGACCCCAAGACCGGCGAGATGGTCTGGTTCGCCTATTCGGCCGGCGACATGCCGTTCTCCAACACCGTCTCCTATGGCGTCACCGACGCCTCGGGCCGGGTGGTCCGCCGCGACAACTTCGAGGCGCCCTTTTCCAGCATGGTGCACGACTTCCTGGTCACCGACCGCTACGCGCTCTTCCCCATCCTGCCGCTGACCGGCAGCCTGGAGCGGGCCATGCGGGGCGCGCCGCCCTTCGCCTGGGAACCCGAAAAAGGCAGCCATGTGGGCGTCATGCTGCGCGACGCCAGCGTCGACAGCGTTCGCTGGTTCACCACCGACGCCTGTTACGTCTTCCATCCGATGAACGCCTGGGAAGAGGGCGACAAGATCCTGGCCGACGTGATGGAATATCCGGTCGCGCCGCTCTTCCCCATGGTCGACGGGACCATGAGCGACCGGTCCGCGGCGCGTCTGGTGCGCTGGACCTTCGACCTGGGGGCCGACTCCAACACGATCAAGCGCGAGCCGATCGACGACCTGGCGGGCGAGTTTCCCCGCTTCGACGAACGCTATGCCGGCCTGGCCTATCGGCACGGCTGGTTCGCCGCCAATGCGACGCGGCCGGGCGATTTCGGCTTCGACAGCCTGGCCCATATCGACCATCGGACGGGCAAGCGCGTGGTCTACAACTTCCCGTCAGGCGACGTGCCGGGTGAGCCGATCTTCATCCCACGCACCGCCGATGCGGCGGAGGGCGACGGCTGGATCATCGCGGTGGTCTATCGCGCCGCCGAGGACCGCAGCGACTTCGTGGTCTTCGACGCGCAAGGCCTCGCGGCCGGCCCGATCGCCGCCGCCAAAGTCCCGCGCCGCGTCCCCTTCGGCTTCCACGGCAACTGGCGGCAAGGCTAGGACGCGTCTTCGCCGAGGGCCGTACCGCCTTCGGCGTTGTTGCGGCTGAAGGTGTCGGTTTCGTACTTGTCGTCCGGCGACTTGGCGGCTTCCGCCTCGACGTCGCCGGCCGCGCCGGGCTCGCCGCCACGCGCCGTCGCGCCTTCGGCATCGCCTCGGCTGAAGGTGTCGGTCTCGTAGCCGCCGTTGGGGTCCTTGGCGGGGTCTTTTTCATCGGGCATGGCGTCGTCCTCCTTGGACGAAAACCCACCACGCCCGACGCCGTTCCTCAAGCCGCCGCGCCGAAGGGTACGATCTTGTTATCCGCGTCGTGGCCGATATCGGCCCGGCCGAGCCAGGGGATGCCGGATCGTTCGCACCAGAAGCGCGCCACCGCGTCCTCGGCCATGCCGAAGTCGGGATCGTTCGGCGGGATCAGGCTGCAGCGGCCCAATCGGATGCCGGCGACGCGGCGGACGCTGGCGTTGCTGGTGACGTGGAAGAAGGACCGATCGATGCGGTACATGGCCTCCGACACCTCCTCGAGCATCAGCACGTGATCGGTCAGGTCGGGCTCCAGGGCTGTGCCGAGCAGCTGGCTGAACACCGTCAGATTGAAGGCCGCGGCCTTGCGGCCATCGCCGAGACTGGGCTCCAGCGTTTCGGGGTTGCGGTCGACCAGCCAGGCCAAGGCGCGGGCGATGGCCGCATCGCCGCCGTTGCGCATGATGTCCTGCGCCACCGGCCCATGCGCCACGTGCGGAAATCCGGCGCGATAGAGACCGCCCAGAAGCGCGCCGGCGTCGCTGTAGCCGAGATAGGTCTTGGCCCTGGCGACGGGCGCCAGGCCGGCCAGCACCGCCTCGCCGATGCGGCACGCGCCATAACCGCCGCGCGCGAACCACAGCGCATCGAAGCTGGGGTCGTTGGCGACGTCGAGAAAGGCCCGGGCGCGCGTGGCGTCATCGCCGGCGAAATGGCCGGCGCTGGCCAGGACTTCCGGATGGAAGACGATCTCCGGCGCATCTTCGCCATAGAGCGACCGGGCCAGGGCCGGAACGCGCTCGGCCACCTCCGGCGCCATTCGCGAGGCGGTGGCGACGACGCCGATCTTCAGCCTTTCGCGGCTCATTCGTTTGGCTCCAAGGGCCGAAGGTCCTGTTGCCCCGCCCGGGCGGCGCTCATAGGGTCCGGCGATGATTCCAGGCCAAGCCTACTTCTTCTGCGGCGTCGGCGGCAGCGGCATGACGCCCCTGGCGCTGATCGTCTTGGCGCGGGGCGGCGTTGTCGAGGGTTCCGACCGGGCGCTCGACCAGGGCCGCAACACCGCCCGGTTCGATTTCCTGCGCGGGCGGGGCGTGGCCCTGCACCCCCAGGACGGCAGCGGCGTGAACCGACGCGGCCAGATCCTGGTTATGTCCGGCGCGGTCGAGGAGAGCATCCCGGACGTCCAGTCCGCGCGCCGGCTG
>CALAEG010000304.1 GCA_937890965.1 uncultured Caulobacteraceae bacterium
GAACTCCAGATCGTCCAGCATCAGCGAAACGCGCCTGCCTGGGTCGGGCTCGACCAGGGCGACCATGTGACGGGCGTCGACCGCGAACCGGTCCTCGCCCGCGGCCTCGGCCAGGGCCACGGCACGCTCGAAAAAGGGTCTGGCCGCCTCCGGGCTGCCGCTGGAGCGCAGCACGCGGCCGAATTCGAGCTGGTAGCGAACCGCGGCCCGGGTCTCGCCCGCGCGCAACGCCACCTGCACGGTCTCGAGCATGGCCAGCGCATCGGCGAACCGGCCCTGGAGGCCCTGGGCGCGGGCGATCTGGGTGTCGAGCTCCATCAGCCGGGCGTGATCCTCCGTCGCGCCCAGGGTCTGGCGCACGGCGAGGAACCGCGCCTCGCTGGCGGCGGGGTCGTTATAGTCCCACAGCGCATCGAAGGCCGTGTCGCTCGCTGTCGTCATGATCGTCCTTAGGCTGGCCGCCGATCATCCCGGAGGCGGTGCGCCGCCGCAATCCATCGCGGCGAATGCGGCCCCAATGGGACGAGGCTTTGCCAAAAGCGGATGAACGGTTAGGCTGGCGCATCATGACCAACACCGGGAAATTGAGGGCCTAGGACCGAGCGCCGGGGCGCCCGCGCCCCGCCTAGCGCTCGTCGTCCTCGCAGTCCGGCGCGGGTTTGCCGCGCCGGACCCACTGTCATGCCGGCCTTAGCGCCGTGTCCCCAACGAGCCCTCATGTCCTTCCTCAAAGCCCGCGCGCACGGCCGCGCCAGCCTGATCTTCATCGCCATCACCGTCGGCCTCGACATCCTGTCGCAGTCCATCGCCTTCCCCATCCTGCCGCGCCTGGCTCAGCTGCTGCTCGGCGGCGACCGGCCGGCGGCGGCGCGCTGGGTCGGCTGGCTGGAAGTGGCCTGGGTCGTGCCGCAGTTCTTCGCGGCCCCGGTTCTTGGCATGCTCTCCGACCGGTTCGGCCGCCGGCCGGTGATCATCGCCTCGGTGTTCGGCGTCGGCGCCGAGGCGGTCATGGGCGCCCTGGCGCCGACGATCTGGTGGCTGTTCGCCGCGCGAATCCTCTGCGGCCTGACCTGCGGCGGCATGGCCGCGGCCATGGCCTATGTCGCCGACGTCACCGCGCCGGAAAATCGCACGCGCGCCTTTGCCCGCATCAATGCGGCCATCTGGGCGGCGATCGTGATGGGTCCGGCCCTTGGCGGACTGCTGGCGGGGACGGGCGACCTGCGGGCGCCCTTCTGGGCGGCGGCGGTCTTCGCCCTGGCGGCCGGCGTCTACGGCCTCCTCGTCCTGCCGGAATCGGTGAGCGCCGAGACGCGGGCGCCGCTGCGCTGGTCGAAGGCCAATCCCTGGGGCGCGCTCAGCCTCTTCCTCCAGCGTCCGGGCCTGATCGGGCTCGGCCTGATCCAGCTTCTCCTGCGCTACGCCTTCTACGCCAACCAGAGCGTCCAGGTGCTCTACACCGCCTTCCGCTACGGCTGGAGCGCGCTGGTTTTCGGCCTGTTCTGCAGCACCCTCGCGCTGGGCAATATCGCGGTCCAGGCCGGGCTGGCCGGGCGCATCGCCAGGCGGATCGGCGAGCGCGGCGCGATCATCGCCGGCCTGACCGCCCAGACCCTGAGCTTCGCGGCCATGGGGCTTGCGCCAACCGGCCTCGGCTATCTGGCGGCGAACCTGCCGGCCCTGTTCGGGGGCATCGCCGACCCCGCCCTGCAGTCGCTGATGACCGACAAGGTCTCCGCCGACGAACAGGGCCGGCTGCAGGGCGCCATCGGCACGCTCTCGACCCTGGTCGGCTTCTCCGGCTCGATCCTGTTCACCCAGGCCTTCGCGTGGACGGTGGCGCCGGGGCGACCGATCGGATGGTCGGGCGCAGTGCTCCTTGCCGGCGCGGGCCTGACGCTCACGGCCTGGGTGCTGGCGGTCGCCTTCGCGCGGGAGGGCCCGCCGGCGGCCTAGGCGGTGGCTTCCGCCGGCTCTTCCTGGGCGACGAAGCCCTTCCAGCCGTTCATGTACTCGATCATACCGGGCCCCAGATGCTCGTTGCGCAGATAGGCGCGGGTCACCGGCAGGGCGATGGCGTGGAAGTCCGGATCGGCCGCGACCTTTTGCGGGAAGTCGTGGTGCAGGATGGCGGCGCGGCCGAGGATGGCGAAGTCGGCGCCGTGCTCGAGGATCCGCCGGCAATCGGCGGCGCTCATCAGCTTGCCGGCGGCGCCCAGACGGGTCTGCCCGCGCGGCAGATCGGTGAACCAGTCGATCAGCGGCTTAGCCGTGAAATCCGCCTCCACCGGGGCCTTGAACACGTCCCACAGCGACATGTCGAGATAGTCGAGATCGCCGAAGGCCAGCACCTGGCGGGCCACCTCGATCTGTTCGGCGATGCGCAGGCCGAACCGTTCCGGCGACAGGCGCAGGCCCAGCTGGAAGTCGGGCCGGGTGCGGGCGCGCACGCCCTTGATGATCTCGAACACGATCCGCGCCCGGTTCTCAGGTGAGCCGCCATAGCGATCCTCGCGCCGGTTGGTCTCGGGGCTCATGAAGGCGCAGAGGATGTAGCCGTGGGCGCCGTGCAGCTCGACGCCGTCGAAGCCGGCCTTTTCCGCCCGGACGGCGGCGGCGATGAAGTCCTCGATCAGCTCTTCCACTTCGCCGAGGCTCAGCGCGCGTGAGCCGGTCTCGGCATCCTCGGATGGTCCGCGCGGTTGCTCGCCGATCAACGCCGCCGGCGAGCGGATGCCGGCATGGTGCAGCTGTACCGAGGAGACCGACCCCTCCGCCTTGATCTTGGCGGCCAGGCGCGTGAGGCCGGGCAGATGGTCGTCGGAAAACACCCCGAGCTGGCCGGGGAAGCCCTGCCCCACCCGCTGCACATGCGCAGCACAGGTCATGACCAGGCCGAAACCGCCGGTGGCGCGGTAGGTCAGCCAGTTGAACTCGTCGTCGGACAGGGTCCCGTCCACATGGCTCTGCAGATTGGTCAGCGGCGCCAGCATGAAGCGGTTCTTCCACTGAGGGCCGCGGACAAGGCTGAGCGGCTGGAATAGGTCGGTCATGAACGGTCTCTGCGTTGGGGTCGGGGTCAGTATCTAATGCGAACGGTCGAGTTGGCTAGGGCCAACTGGCGCCGGCCCCCCAATCGTTATCCCCCGCTGGAGCCGCTTTAGCGGCGGAATGCGGGGGACCCATGAACACTCACGTTCGACGGTGATCATGGGTGGCCCGAACAAGTCGGGCCATGACGGACAAAATTACCGACCTAGCGCCTGACGCGCCTAGACCGCGCGCATGACATCGAACGTCGATTGCGCCTACTCTGCCCCATGCTGCGCGAAATAAGACTGACCGTGAACGGCAAGGCCCGCACCTTCGAGGCGGACGAGACGACGACGCTGCTGGACGCGCTGCGCAATCATCTGGGCCTGATGGGCGCGCGCTACGGCTGCGGGGCCGAGCAGTGCGGCGCCTGTTCCGTCCTGATCGACGGCGAGGACAAGCCGTCCTGCGCCATCGAGGCCGGCGCGCTGGAGGGCCGCGCGATCGTCACCATCGAGGGCCTGGGCACGCCGGATCATCCGCATCCCCTGCAGACCGCCTTCCTGGAGAAACAGGCTGGCCAGTGCGGCTATTGCCTGGCCGGCATACTGGTCGGGGCCAAGGCGCTGATCGACGCCAACCCCGACCCCAGTCGCGCCGAGATCGCCGAGGCGCTGTCCTGGCACCTTTGCCGTTGCGGGGCGCACAACCGGATCATGGCCGCCGTCGCCCTGGCGGCCGAGCGCATGCGGGCGGAGGTGGGCCGATGATCCCGCCGAGCCTCGCCGCCAATCCACGCCTGGATCGCTGGGTGGGGTTCGAGACGCCGGGCATCGTCCGCGTCGCCTTCGGCAAGGTCGAATATGGTCAGGGCGCCATGACCGGCCTGGCGCAGATCGCCGCCGAGGAGCTGGACGTCGGCATGGACCGGCTGGACGTGGTCAATCTGGAGACCGACCTTTCGCCAGACGAGGGCCTGACCGTCGGCTCGATGAGCACCGAATCCTCCGGCGCCTCGGTCCGCGCGGCTTGCGCCGAGGCCAGGGCGCTGTTCGCCGAGGCCGCCGCTCGGCGCCTGGGCTGCGACGCCAGCGAACTCGATATCGAAGACGGGGCCTTCATGCACGCCGGCGCGGCCACCGGCCTGACCTATTGGGCGCTGGCCGGCGAGGTGGATTTGACCCAAGGCCCGACTGGCGAGGTCGCGGCCAAGTCGCCCGATCGCCACCGGCTGGTCGGGACCTCGCCAGGCCGGCTCGACCTGCCGGCCAAGGTGTTCGGCGCGGCCTTCCTGCACGACCTGGTCCAGCCCGGCATGCTGCACGCCCGTATCCTGCGTCAGCCGGGGTTCAAGGCGAGGCTGAAGGCGATCGACGAGGCCGCGGTCCGCCGGGCGGCGGGCGAGGACGTCGACATCCTTTGGGAAGGAAACTTCGTCGCCTTCCTGTCCGAGAGCGAACGCGCCGTCACAGTCGCGCTGAACGTCGCAGAGCAGACCGCCGAATGGGATGGCGCGCGCGATCTCGCGCCAAGCCTCTCCGAAACGGAGTCTCTCAAGGGCGATCTTCCGTACACCTCCTATCCCTCCGGCGAGCCCGCGCCAGGCGAATCCAACCGCCGCCGGCTGCAGGCCTCCTACGGACGGCCCTATATCGCGCACGGCTCCATGGGCCCGTCCTGCGGGCTCGCGGTGATGCAGGACGGCGCGCTCACTGTCTGGACCCACGCCCAGGGCGTCTATCCCTTGCGCGCCATGCTGGCCCGCGTCTGCGGCCTGGCCCCGGAC
>CALAEG010000305.1 GCA_937890965.1 uncultured Caulobacteraceae bacterium
CGATTTCCGAGGCGGTGTTTCTCTCGACCAAGATCGTGGTGATGAGCCCGAGGCCCGGCCGAATCATGAAAGTCATCGATAGCAGCCTCCCGGCCAAGCGCACCCTCGACATCCGCGAAACGCCGGAATTCCTCGACGTGGCTCATCGCGTGCGCGAGGCATTGCGGGCGGGACATTCCTATGACGACTGACGTCGCCCGGCCGGCAGCGGCAGGCGACACCCTCTGGCACCGCCTATTGGCCGGGCACGGCATGCCGGTGGCCACGGTCGTCGTTTTGATTCTTGTCCTTAGGTACTTGGGAGCGATCGCTCTCAACGCGCCGCGCGTCCTGGATCAATGGAAGATGTCGGGCGGCTCGGGAACCACGAGCGATCTGGTCGCGGCGACATGGTCGATGGAGCGTCCGGTCCTGCCCACCCCGGGCCAGATCGGCGCTGAACTTTACAAGACCGTGATCGAGGAGCCGGTCACCAGCAATCGCAGCCTAGTCTACCACGCCTATGTCACGGCTTCGTCCACCGTCGTTGGGTTCGCCCTCGGCTCGCTGCTCGGCATTCTGCTGGCGGTGGGCATCGTCCATATCCGCACGCTGGATCGAAGCTTGATGCCCTGGATCATCGCCTCGCAGACGATTCCCATTCTGGCGATCGCGCCGATGATCATCGTGGTATTGGGGAATTTCGGCTTCACCGGGTTGGTGCCCAAATCGATCATCTCCATGTATCTCTGCTTCTTTCCCATCACCATCGGCATGGTCAAGGGGCTGCGCTCGCCCGATCCGCTCCAACTCGACCTCATGCGCAGCTACAGCGCCGTTCGGGCCCAGGTCCTGTGGATGCTGCGCTGGCCGGCCGCCGTGCCCTTCCTCTTCGCCTCCCTCAAGGTGGCGATCGCCATCAGCCTAGTGGGCGCTATCGTGGGCGAGCTGCCGACCGGTGCCCAGGCCGGGCTCGGCGCGCGACTCCTGACGGGTTCCTATTACGGACAGACGGTGCAGATCTGGGCTGCGCTCGTCATGGCGGCCATCCTCGGCGCCTCGCTCGTCTATCTCGTGGCCCTGATCGAAAGGGTTGTCCTCGGCCGGATGGGTATGCGCCGATGAGATGGCTCGCGGGCATCGGCGCGACGTTGATGGCGATCGGGCTTTTGCTTCCCGCCAGCCCGGCCTCGATGGGGGCGCCGAGTGTGTGGCTTTCCGCGCCATCGGCTCTGGCCTGCGCGTGGCTTGCTGTCCTCGCCGCCATCGCCGCGGCCGCCCCGATCGCCCGCCCGCCCGGCGGGCCGTTCGCGCGTCTGGTCGGCGTCGTCGGCGCTCTCGTCCTCGCGGCGGGGCGAATAGGCCGTCTCGTCGGCGGGCGGGTCGCCCTGCTGGGCAGTCTGATGCTTGGTGCGGCCTTGCCGTTGCTCGTCGTCGCCAACCACCCGGCGATCGGCCTTAGCCTGCCGGGGCTGTGGCTATATCTCGTCGGTCTCGCGCTCGTTGCCTGGGGCTCCATGGAGATTCTGGCCGAACAGGCGACCGGCCGCGGGCCGCTCATGCTGGCGGCACCCCTGCTGTTTGGAATCTGGCTGCTCTATGTCTGGGAAGTGGCGGTCGTCGGTTTCGGCGTGCCCCAGATCCTGCTGCCCGCGCCCCATCAGATCGGCCACCAATTGTTCAGCCAGGCCGCCCTGCTGTGGAGCGATTTTCACCAGACTTTCCTCAAGGCCGTGCTCGCGGGCTGGGCGGCGGGTTGCGGCCTCGGATTCCTGGTCGCGGTCTTGATCGATCGCGTCCCTTTTCTGCAGCGCGGCCTGCTGCCGCTGGGCAATTTGGTCAGCGCCGTGCCGGTGGTTGGCGTCGCGCCCATCATGGTGATGTGGTTCGGCTTCGACTGGCCCTCCAAAGCGGCGGTCATCGTCGTGATGACGTTCTTCCCGATGCTGATCAATACCATCGCCGGTTTGGCACAGGTCGACGCCACGGGCCGCGACATGATGCAGGCCTATGGTGCCTCCTATTGGCAGACTTTCTTCAAACTGCGGTTGCCCAGCGCATTGCCCTTTATCTTCAATGCTCTCAAGATCAACTCGACCTTGGCCATGATCGGCGCCATCGTAGCTGAATTCTTCGGCTCGCCCATCGCCGGGATGGGATTTCGCATCAGCGTCGAGGTCGCGCGCATGAATGTCGATGTCGTCTGGGCAACGATCGCTGTTGCCGCGCTGGCCGGCACTCTGTTCTATTGGCTTATCGCGTTGCTGGAGCGGGGGCTGACTTTCTGGCACCCCTCCTATCGGGAATGGATTCAGGCAAACGAGAGGGAGGCAATCCATGAATAATAAAGTGTTAGCGGCCGTCGCCATCATCATCGTCGGCGGCTTGGCCGTGTGGTACTTCACCACGCGCCAGGGGCCGCCGGCGCCCGCCCCGGCCACGACCACTGCTACGACGACGACAACCACACCTGCGGCGCCACCGGCCACACCGGCAGCGCCGGGGAAACTGACGCTCCAGCTGAAATGGGTGACCCAAGCCCAGTTCGCCGGCTATTACGTCGCCAAGGAAAAGGGCTTCTACAAGGACGTCGGGCTCGACGTGGACATCAAGCCAGGTGGACCCGACATCAACCCCAGCCAGGTCATCGGCGGCGG
>CALAEG010000306.1 GCA_937890965.1 uncultured Caulobacteraceae bacterium
AGCGGCACGGTGATCGCGCCGCCGACCTTGGTCGTGGTGGTCACCAGCGAATAGAGCAGGCTCATCCGCTCCTTGCCCTGTTCTAGCCGAACCTCGTCGCCGACATCGGCGATCATGGCGCGCACCAGCAGGGTGAAGCCGGCGGCGATGAAGCCGCAGCCCAGCATGCCGGGCACGGCGGCGATGAACATGCCCTTGGGAATGACGAACAGCGAGGCCTGGCAGATGGCGTAGCCGACGGTTGAGAGCATCAGCGTGCGGTGCTTGTTCAGCCTGGTCGCCACCCAGCCCAGGATCGGCCCGCCGAAGAAGGCGGCGGCGACATAGATCATCAGCAGGAACCCCTCCTGCGCGGCGGTGAAGCCCAGGGCGTCGCGGAAGAAGAAGAGGTAGAGCGGGCCCGTGGTGCCGGGGCCGAGCGCCAGGGCGAAGTCGGCGAGGATCAGCCGGCGCATCTCCGGCCGCCAGATCATCTCCCAATAGTCGCTGAGCGCGAACGGCGTCCTTATCGTCGGCGAGACCGGTTCGCGCACGACGATGGCCAGGAGCGCGATCGTGATCGGGACCAGGGCCAGCACCACCCAGCCGCTGATCTGGATATTGTTGGGCAGGCCGGGGTGCGGCTTGGCGAAGATCACCTGCAGCGCCAGGAAGAGAATGGCGCCGACGCCGCCGATGCCGCCGATGACCCCATAGAGCTTGGAGCGCTCATTATAGGTCGACGCCAGGTTCGCTCCCCAGGCGGCCTGGGACAGGGTCAGCATCGAGGTGCCCAGCCCCATCACCAGCCCCCAGATGATGAGATATTTGGCGTCGATGCCGGGCTTGGCCATGAACATCATGTAGACGGCCAAGAGGAAGATCGGCACCGAGGCCAGCAGCCAGGGACGAAAACGCCCCACCGGAGTCTGCGTGCGGTCCATCGCCCAGCCGAGCACCGGGTCGAGGAAGAGGGTGATGGCCTGGATAAGCAGGAAGGCGCCGGCCAAGGCCGTCAAGCCGACCCCAAGCACCCCGGTCAGATAGGGCGCCATATAGACGCCGTAGATGGTTCCCATGCCGGCCAGCGGCAGGCTGGGTCCGGCGAAGGCCAGGATCGTGCCGAAGGACAAGCCCTTGTGCGGGGCGGGCGAAGCGGCCTCGGTCATCGATCTGCTCTCGAACCCTCGACGCCTATCCGGCCGGCGCGGCCTCCGAGACCGCTGTCGGGCCGGTCATGCTTTCCAGCGCCGCGGCTTCGTCGTGGGATTCGAGCGCGGCCCTGATCTCGGCATGCCGTGTGGCGTCCAGCTTGTAGCCGAAGAACATGGCCCCGCCGAACCAGACCAGGATGATCGGCGCGAACAGGTAGCACATCTCCAGGCCGAAGATGGCGTGGGGGGTGTTCACCACCCCTTCCTTGCCGTTGTAGCCGACCGCCGCGAGGATCGGGAAGACGATCAGCACGGTGATGGTGCCGCCGATCTTGGTGGTGGTTGTGACCATGGAGAAGATCAGGCTGGTCAGGTCCTGCCCCTGTTCCAGGCGCACCTCGTCGGTGACGTCGGCGACCATGGCGCGGATCATCACCAGGAAGGCGCTGGCGGTGAAGCCGACCGCGAACATGCCGACCGCGGTGGGCAGGAAGAGGCCCTTCGGGATGATCATCAGCGTGGTCTGGCAGATGGCGTAGGCGACGCAGGCGACCTGCACCGTTCGGTGTTTGCCCAGCCGCTGGGCGATCCGGCCCCAGATCGGCGCGCCGAATATGCCGGCGCCGATATAGAAGACCAGCAGGAAGCCGACATAGGCGACGCTGAAGCCCTTGGCGTCATGGAAGAAATAGACATAGAGCGGCGCGGTGGTGCCGGGCCCGAGCGTCAGCAGCAGGTCGGCCACGATGATGCGCCGCATGGCCGGGCGCGAAATGGCCTTGCCCATGTCGGCGAAGGAGAATTTCGGGCGCGCGGCGGCCGCCGCGATCTTGTCCGGCGTGAACAGGGCGCAGATGACCAGCGCCAGCGGCAGGGCGACGACCAGGATCAGGCCGATGGTCGGCATGCTCTTGGCCTTGCCGAGCACGATCTGGCCGTGGGTGAACAGCGGCAGCAAAAGGATGCCGACCGAGCCGAGCACGGCCAGGCCGGTGGTCCACCCGTAGACCCGAGAGCGGTCGTTGTAGCTGGTGGCGAGCTTGGCCGTCCAAGCGGCAAGCCCCAGCAAGACCATGGAAGAGCCGGCCGCCGACACCAGCGACCAGAGGATCAGATAGTTGGTGGTGAAAACGCCTTTAGGCGCCAGCAGCATCCAGGTCGCCAGCATGACGATCGGCACGCCGACGATCAGCCAGGGCCGGTAGCGGCCGATGGGGGTCTTGGTGCGGTCCATGGCCAGGCTGACCAGGGGGTCGAACACGATGTCGATGGCCCGCACCAGGCTGATTGCCGCGGCAACGGCCAGGAAACTGATGCCGAGGCTGACGTAGAAACGCGGGAGATAGACGCCGGCGACCACCGCCAGCGCGGCGAGCGGCACACCCATCGATCCGAAGGCGAAGACGGTGGGCAGAGACGTCCGGGCGGTCGGGGGCGCAACCGCGCCGGCTGCTGGAATAGAGGCCATATGACGTCTCCCTTTGCTCACGCGGGGGCGTCTCTGACGGACGCACTCCCACGCAATCAGAACCCGGCAAACGCCGTCGCGCAAGCCTAAAAGCCTTGTGGGCGTTTAGGCCGCCCCGCGGGGGTTGGAGAAGGTCCGGCCTTACTCGGCCGGCGCTGGCTCGCTGAAAGGACCGTGTTCGTTTTGGGAGCCCGACAGGCCGTCCAGTACGGGCGCCTCGGTCAGGCCGTCGCGCTGGTCGAGGGCGGCGCGGATCTCGGCGTGGCGCTTCTGGTCCAGCTTGTAGCCGATGAAGCAGGCGCCGCCGAGCATGACGAAGACCACCGGCCCGATCAGATAGACCAGCTCCAGCCCATGGATCGCCGCCGGCGTGTTGACCGCGTGATCGTCGGCCTTGTAGCCGACCCAGCCCAGCACCGTGAAGGTCAGGCCGATGCTGAGCGCGCCGGCGATCTTCTGCGACGAGGTGATCATCGCGTAGAGTAGGCCCCCCCGATGCTTGCCCTGCTGCAGCCGCACGGCATCGGCGACGTCGGCCACCATGGCCCGGTCGAGCAGGGGAAAGCCCGCCGCCATGAAGCCCAGAGCGAACATGATCGCCGCCGCCGGTCCGAAGATGTGTTTGGGCAGGACGGTGAGCACGATCAGGCCAAGCGAGTAGCAGGTCGAGGCCACCATCAGGGTGCGGTGCTTGCCCAGCCGCATGGCCAGCCAGCTCAACCCCGCCGCGCCGACGACGCCGGCGATGATGTAGATGGCCAGCAGGAAGCGCGCCGAGTCGTAGGAGAAGCCGCGCGAGTCGTGGAAATAAAATAGGTAGATGGCCGACATCCAGCCGGGCCCGAGCGCCAGGCAGAAGTCGGCGATGATGATCCGGCGCATGTCCGGCCGCGCGATCATCTCCCAGTAGTCGCGCAGGCCGAACTTTTCGCCGTGCACCTCCTGGACCATCTTTTCCGGCGTGCGCAGCACCGCCAGCGCCACCCCGATCGGGGTCACGATGACGATGAACCAGCCCATGGCGCGCACGTCGCCGGCTGCGCTGTGGCTGTGCATCAGGGTCGGCACGATCAAGACCACGGTGGCGGCGATGATGCTCACCACCTGGATCGCGCCGAAGACGCGCGAGCGCTCATGGTACTTGGCGGCGATCACCGAGGCCCAGCTGGCGTGCGACAGGCCGATCACCGAGGTGCCGATGTAATAGACGAACAGCCAGCCGATCAAATAGCCGTACTGGGCCAGGCCGTTGTGCGGCACCGCCGGCGGCAGGAACAGCATATAGACCGCGATCATCAGGATCGGCGCGCCGACGATCAGCCAGACGCGATAGCGGCCGAAGCGCGTGCGGGTGCGGTCCATCATGATGCCGATGACCGGGTCGAAGGCCATGTCGATCAGCCGCACGGCCATGAAGGCTATGCCCACCGCCGACAGCCCGACCCCGAAATGGCCGGCATAGTAGCGCGGTAGATAGACCGACAGCGCCACCGCCAGCGCGCCCAGCGGCAGGCCAGGCAGCGAGAAGGCCAGCAGGCCGGGCAGCGAAAGCCGGTGATGCAGCGGCGGGGTGGTCGGCGTTGTTGTCACGCTTCAAGGGTCCTGGAACTGTTTCCGTTTGCACGTCTCTGGCGGACGTTTGCTGCTCAAAACTGAACGCTGGTTAGGCAGGCGACGCAAGCCCTATCGCCTTAAGTCGCCACGCCGCAAGTCCAGCGTCCGCCCTAAGACGCGGGCGCGGCCGCCATCGCCTTGGCGAGGAATTTCTGCGTCTGCAGGCCGCCGTTTTCGTAGGGCCGCTGGCCGGTCGGATCGGTGATCCTGGCCCAGTTGTCGCGCACCTCTTCGACCGAGAGGCCGCCTTCGCCAAGATAGACGCCCTCGGTCTCGCACATGTGCGCCAGCGCGAAGGTCCCGGCCCCGGCGGTGAGGATGACCCCGGTGGGCGCCTCTTCCGACACCAGGTAGACCACGCCCGGCGTGACATATTCCGGCTTCAGCCGCTCGGCGATCTGGGGCGGAAGGATGTTCTCGGTCATCCGCGTCGCCGCGACGGGGGCGATGGCGTTGATGTGGACGTTGTTCTTCTGGCCCTCGATCTTGATCGTGTTCATGAACCCGACCAGCGACAGCTTGGCCGCGCCGTAGTTGGCCTGGCCGAAATTGCCGTAGAGGCCGGTCGAAGAGGTGGTGACCACGATGCGCCCGTAGTTCTGCGCCTTCATGATCTCCCAGACCGCCTTGGTCGGTTTGACCGTGCCCATCAGGTGCACGTCCATCACCACCTGGAAGTCGGCCAGCTCCATCTTGGAGAAGGACTTGTCGCGCAGGATGCCGGCATTGGCGATCAGGATGTCGATGCGGCCCCAGGCGTCCATGGTGGTCTTGACCAGGTTGGCGACCCCGGCGTCGTCGGTGACGGAAGCGCCGTCGGCCATGGCCTCGCCGCCGAAGGCCTTGATCTCGGCCACGACCTTCTGCGCCGCCTCGGAAGAGCCGCCCGAGCCATCCACGGCGCCGCCCAGGTCGTTGACCACCACCTTGGCGCCGCGACGGGCCAGTTCCAGCGCATGCTGGCGGCCCAGTCCGCCGCCCGCGCCCGTCACGATCGCCACCTTGCCGTCGAAGCGGATGTCCGCCATGTCGCTAAGTCCTTATCGAGGGTTGCCTGATTGGCCGCAGCTTTGACGCCGGCGGGGCCGGAGCGTCAAGGCGCGTGGGCGAACAGGGCCCGCCGGCCGGCGGACCTTCCGGATGTCCGCTGAGGGCGGCGAGCAGCCATTCGACAGGTCGTCGGCCATCCAACGGTCCGGACGCCGGCTGGGCCACTCCCCGATGGCGGAGGGCTCGGGCTAGGCGATCGGGATCCGGTCCGCGTGCCGGAGCAGGCGCTTCCAGCCGTCCTCTTCACGCCGGTAGATCGTGACCAAGCGAAGGTTCAGCAGCGTGGCTTCATCGCTGCCGGCCCGCCGGAGCTGGTAGTGTTCGTAGCCCAGAGTGAAGCCGAGGTCCGGCGTCACCACCCGCGTCAGTTCTTCGAACTCCGTGGTCCCACCCACCCAGTTCGCGGCGACGGCCCTGGACTCGCGCCTGATGTTCGCCCATCCAACGATCGGCCGCCCCAGCGGATTGGCCAGAGTGACGTCGTCGCGACGCGACCATATGCTGCCCATGCGCCTAATTTCGGCGGGCGGAAGGTTGGCGGACAAGGGCATCATCCGCTGTACCTGAGCGTAGACGGCGAGCGCCGCTGTGTCGAAGTCCGGCGTTGGGATGGTCTCGTCCGGTCCGGGCTCCTGGGGCGGCAGGCCGGTCAGGCCCGAGCGATCGGGGCCGCGGCCATCCGTCCCGTTTCGGTCGGCGAAGCGGAGCACCAGCATCCACCCATCCGCCTCGCGCCGGAACACCGTCGTCACCCGAAGCGCCATCGAGGTCACGACGTCGCTCCCGGCCCGCCGGACCCGGCCGCGCTCGAAGCCCAGGACATAGCCCAGGTCCGGCGTCACGACCCGCACCACCTCCTCGAATTCGAAGGTCTCCAAGCCGCCCGTGAAGCCGGCGGCGACCCGTGCGGTCTCCTTCGCGATGTTGTCGTGGCCGACAATGGGCGGAACGAGCGGGTTGGAAAGCGCCTCGTCGCCGCGCTGCGAATACTGCTGCTGCGAAGGTCCAGGGTCGCCGCGCGCCATCGCGCGAAGGGCCTTGTGACTGGCCTCGAAGGCCGCTTCGAAGGTTTGTGGGGGCATGGAGTTCTCGGAAATTGATTGGTATCCGGCGGCGGCGTTCGAGCTGTCGTCGTTGCCCATGGAGCCTGCGACTTGGCGACGGAATTTAAGCCGTCAGCAGCGACTCGATCTCTCGGGGCGTGGTGATGGGATCGGCGTGCCGATGCACTAGGCTCCACCCGCCGTCGCGCCGCTCGTAGACGGTGGTGACGCGGGCGCGCCCCTCGCCGAACTCGCCGCCGGACCCGATCCTGGCCCGGACGTGCTCGACCTCGACGAAGCAGGCGATGTCGCCGCTGGCGTAGGTCGCCAGGCGCTCGACGCCCAACACCTCGCCGTCCCGATACTTCGACGCCGCGTTCGCCAGGTTCCGGCCCACCGCCTCACGCCCACAGCCGAACGGCCCGAACGGATTGCCGAGGGAGATCTCCTCGCGTTGGGCGAACAGCCCCAGGTACACCGAGGGGTCGCCGTTCGCTATGGCTACCAGGGCGCGATGGGCTTCCTCCAGCGCCGCGTCCACGGTCTCGAATGGTCCCGCCATGTTCGAACTGCCCCCCGTTCCCGTCTCGTGCCGTGCCCGCGGCGCCCCGGTCCGCCGGCTCGACCGTAGGCGCGGCCTCCGCCAGCGTCCAGCGGTGAGCCGTTACGTTCAAATGGACCCGCTCACCCGGCCACGCTGCATCACGAACGGCCAGCAGAGCGCCGGCGGACGCCAGAATACGGACGTCGCCAGGGTCTGCAGAGAGTCGGAGGCGGACCTTCAAGGAGGCCACAGCGAACGGCCGTGTGTGGGTCGGAAGCTATCATTGGCGCCCCGTCGGAAAGCAGACCTTCCGCACGTCTGCAATGGGTGGTTAGCGGACTTGGCCGCGAATATGTTGTCGTATGAACTGGAAAGCGAATCTAGCCCTGCGGTCATGGCCGACAGGCAGAACGTTCGAACGTCGGCTATGGGTGGACAGCTGACTCAGTAAACGGAGCCTAACGTTACGGAATTTTTTGCGCACCGGTGATGTGAGCAGCGGCACTAAGTGCTTTACACTCAATGTGGAATGGATTCAGTGTCCAATGACACTCAAACCCTATTCTTTCGTTAGACTTCTCTGAGGCTCTAGCAATATTGATGGTGGCATCAGGGCATCCACCCTTGGAGAAAATAGACTGAATGCCCGCGCGGTTTCCAGAACGCGCCATCGTTTCAATCGTCGATTTGTAATTTGCAAATATTGCCTTGCATATTTCTTCATGAGCCGCAGACGGTGCCTGCGCAAATGTGGGGGAGGAAGAGCCTATGAGCGCTGTAGCGGCCATAGAACCAGCCAAGATAACTCTGAGCATTCTCTTATTCCCACGTCACTGACCGCCAGCACGATCGCTGACATCACATTAAAGTGGCGTTCCGACAAAAGCCAATCATGCGCAAAGCGTCATTCCCCGGATTGGGGCGCAAGCGCGCGCGGGACTTCAGGACCGCTAAGGGTCGAAAGCCGACATTGGCTCGCTGCCGAACTCCGGACCTTTCTGGCTGACTCAGAGCAGCAGGTCAGCGAATGTTTGGCCGTTCACCGAGCTTCACCGGACGCTCACGCCGTGGCCGCCCGTGCTGGCGCCTCGGTTGTCCGGAGGTGTGGATGTTGACTTCGCCCCACCCCGACGAAAAGGTCTGCACTGAGGGGACCCCACCGATTGGCTGTCGCGACCCGGATCTTGAAGGCGCTGCTGGTCGCACTGCTCCTGGCCGGCTCCGCCTATGCGGTGGCCAAGCTCAATCTCTTCGGCCTCGAATCGGCCTCCGACCGGGTGGCGGACGGCGTCTATCAGCGCATCACGGCCGCCGACTACGGCGCCGACCGCAAGGGGCAGCGGCAGATCAGCGTCGTCTATCTCGACGAAAGCTCGATGGAGGCGATGAAGGGCTACGGCTGGAACCGATTCCCGCCGACCTACGACCAGCAATGGCAGATGTTCGACGACCTGATGCAGGTCGGCGGCGCGCCGCCCGCGGCCATCTATGCCGACTTCGTCTATACCGGCCAGGGCGGGCCGAACGAGGGGCTCGACGCCTTCATGACCGGCGTGGCGGCCGCGACCAGGGCCCAGGCGTGGTCGCGGGCCCCCGGATGCCAGACCGATCCGCTGATCAAGATCGCCTGCATCGAGGCCGCGGGCGGCACGCCCTTCATCTTCGCCAAGCCCTCGCCGGCCGATCTCGACATCTTCACGGACGTGCAGCGGCGTCTCGACGCCGTAGCGGTGCTGACGCCGGCCCTGGTCAACGACCGGGCCTACCCGCTGGTCATCAAGTACGGCTTCGATCCCGCCAAAAACGCGAGGCTGGACGTCCATGCCTTCGACGTCTCGCCGGCGCTGGCGATGTACGCCGCCTGGTGCCTGCGCCAGGCGGACGCCTGCGGCGTTTCCGGCTTTGCGGAGCTTAAGGGCCGCGCGCGCCAGGCCATCGCCGGCAAGGTCTTTGCGCCCACCGACGTCTCCGGCGTCTTCAACGCGCCGTTGGACGTGGTCTGGGGCTCGCGGCCGGACCCGGAATACCTGGCCATGACCCAGGCGGTCACCGGCCGGGCCGCGCCTTGCCGCGCCGCGGGCTCCGGTTTTCTGACGCGCCTGGGCGAGCAGCTGACGGGCCTCAGGGGGCCGGCCACCGGCGCCCGCCAGGAGTGCCCCTATGCCCTGACCCTCGGCTATGACCGCATGGTGGCGGGCCTGGGCCTGCAGAGCGGCGACCTCGCGCGGGTGCTGGCCGGCCGGCTGGTGATGGTCGGCGGCCAGTTTCGCGCGTCGAACGATTGGGTGGAGTCGCCGGTGCAAGGCGAGGCGCCCGGTGTGCACTATCACGCCATGGCCCTGGACAATCTTGTCGAAGATGGGGCCAACTATCGGCGCAACGGCAACATGATGTTTGATTCCGATCTTCTCAAAAGCATGCTCATCGCCGCACTCGCCTTCTTTGGGATCATGGGCGTCATGGCGCGCAACAGCCTGCTCGACCATGCGATCGCCACGCGGATGGAGCCGCGCCTTCGCGCGATCATCTACGGGCCGCTCTATCTGGTGATCTTCGGCGCCTCCATCGCGGTGGTGGCGGCGGCGACCTGGCTCGGGGTCTCCCTACTGCACCGCGCGCCGATCAACTGGATCGGCATCTATGCCTGCGTGCTCGGCTTTCTCTTCTACGCCACGCGCGAAACCCTGCCCGCCGACATCCTGGGCTCGATCGAGCACCTGCCCTGGGTGCGCTGGCTGCAAGCGCGCCTGCGCCGCTTCGGGGCCTTCCTCAAGTTCGAGGAAGACAGGCTGCTGTCGCCCCGGTCGCCGCGCGCCGCGGAGCCCGCCGATAACCCCGCCGAACCGCCGACCGACACCAGCAACGCCAAGGAGGCGCCAGCCCATGTTCAAAGCTAGTCTTGTCCTTATCGCCCTGTTGTTGGTCCCAGGCCTCGCCAACGCCGGCGGCATGGTGGTGAAGTATCTGCGTCCGCAGCTGCACACCTTCGATGACAAGGGCCAGCCCACCGGCACGGTCCAGGCCAGCGACCTGAAGGCCCCGACGCCGATCGTGGCCATGGGCGTCGGCGGCAGCGTCGGCATCAGCCAGGCCGGCAAGGTGATCTTCCTGCGCGGCCTCGACGTGCAGACCACCGGTGTCAACGCGACCTGCACCCCGGTGCAGAGCGCCGCGCGCAACTCGGGCGCCGCCTATGCGGCGACCAATATGGGGCTGGGCGGCGCGGCCGACTGCAAGCACCCATGAGGGCGACGCGCAGGCGCTTCGCCTTTGGCGTGCTCGCCACCACCGCGCTGACGACCCTGGACTGGCCGGGCGTGGCGCGGGCCCAGGGCGGCGCGGGCTTCTCCGTCTCCGGCGCCAGGGGGCCGTTCATCAAGCAGGTGGCCGGGCGCCGGTTCGAGACGGGCGGCGGCGGCGGTTCGCTGGCGCTCGCCTCCGACGCCGTGAACCTCGGCCGCTTCCAGGCGGCGCGGCTGCGCATGCCGCAGACCGAGGCCAAGGTCGCCGAGCTCCTCGCCGGCCTCGACGCCCAGTGGCCCTACGCCAAGGGCCGGCCGCTGCAGGTGCACATCCTGGGCGTCGACTACTACAACGCCTATTCCCTCCCGGACGACTCGATCGTGGTCGCCTTCGGGCTGCTCGACGACGCCCAGTCGGACGACGAAGTGGCCTTCGTCCTGGCCCACGAGCTGGGCCACGTGCGGCTGGGCCACTTCGCCCACCAGCCCGACACCGAGCAGCGCCGCGCGCAGATGGCCAGCCGGCTTGGCCAGTTCTTCGCCGTCGCCCAGAGCCTGCCGATCGGCGGCTCGGCCGGCGCCGCCCTCAACGTCGCCAACCAGGCCGGCGCGACCAACGACCTCATCCACTTCATCTCCAACGTCATGGTCGAGCCGGCCCACACCCGCGATCAGGAGGACGAGGCCGACTGTTGCGGCTACGACCTCTCCCTGGCGGCGGCCTTCGCGCCCGACGCCGCCACCGCCCACGTCTTCGACATCATCCAGGCCGACCAGCAGAAGCGCGACGCGACCGTCGGTAACCTGGACGACCAGCTGAAGCACCAGCTCAGCCAGGTGATCAGTCCTTCCAGCTTCCAGTCGTTCATGAACTCCAGCGCCGGCGACATGCGCACCGGGCTGCTGGAGGGCGCAGCCCGCATCGCGCTCGGCGTCGCGGCGTCCAGCAGCGGAGGCGGGAACGCGCCGCCCCAGCACCGCCCGCCGGAGGAGCGCAAGCGCGGCATCGCGCAGTATTCCACCGACGCCTACCCGCAGGGCGCGCCGCTGCGCGACGTTCAGCAGGGCTGGCTCAACGCCGTGCGGGGGACAGGCGAGTTCGCCCAGGGCCGGCTTGTCGTCGCGGCCGTGGCGGAGGCCAAGCGCGCTCGCGCGGACGGCCACTATGCCGCGGCCAGGGTCGCGCTCGAGCGGGCGCACGCGACTGCCTTCGCCAATGCGCCGCTGGTGCTGAACGAGGCCGCGAGGCTGGCCGACGACATGGGCGATGCGCCCG
>CALAEG010000307.1 GCA_937890965.1 uncultured Caulobacteraceae bacterium
GGCAGCATCGCCTACGTTGACGATCTCGGCCTCTTGAAGGTCGGCCCGGAAAGCGCCGGCTCCGAGCCCGGACCCGCCTGCTATGGACGTGGCGGATCGCGTCCCACTGTGACGGACGCCGATGTGGTGCTGGGCCTGCTGGACGCGGACAATTTCCTCGGCGGCGACATGCCCCTCGACAAGGCGGCCGCCAAGACAGCGGTCGACGGGCTCGCCGAGTCCCTGGGCGTCAGCCGCGCCCAGGCTGCCGCGGGCGTTTACCGCGTCGTGGCGGAAGCCATGGCCGGGGCCGCCCGCGCCCACGCCACCGACCGCGGCGTCGACCATCGCGGCCTGCCGCTCCTGGCCTTTGGCGGCGCCGGACCGGTGCACGCCTGCGCGGTCGGCGAGCTTCTGCAGAGCGCCGCGGTGATCTTCCCGCCCCAGGCCAGCGTGCTTTCGGCCTTCGGCGCCCTGGTGACCCCCGTCCGCCTCGACCTGGTTCGCAGCGCGCTCGGGCGGCTGGACGTGCTCGACTGGAGCGAGGTCGAGCGTCTGCTGGGCGAGATGACCGAGGAGGCGGGGCTGGCGCTGGCCGATGCGGGTGCGGCGCCGGACGCAATCCGCCTGCGCGTGGGCGCGGACCTGCGCTACGTCGGCCAGCAGAACGAGGTCACGGTCACCTTCGACGAGAACCCCGCTCACGCTCGCGACGCCGGCGCCATCCGGCGCGCCTTCGAGACCGCCTACTTCGCCCAGTATGGCGTCAATCCTTCGCACGTGCCGATCGAGATCGTCAGCTGGCGGCTCACGGCCCAGGGGCCCGAGGATCGTGCCGAGAGCGCCCGCGCCCCAGGCGAGGCCAGGGGCAGGCCGACCCGCGAGGTCGCGGTGCCGCTCTGGCCCGACGCCGGTCCGGCCAAGGTTTACGATCGCGCCAGTCTCGGCCGCGGGCAGACGCTCTCGGGCCCGGCGCTGATTGAGGAGCGCGAGACGACCGTCGTCCTGCCGGCCGGCTGGGACGCGGTCGTGGACGAGACCGGCTGCATCACCGCGCGGCGGAGGAGCTGAGAATGGACGGCATCGAGCTCGAGATCCTCTGGTCCAACCTGATCGGCATCGTCAGCGAGCAGGCCAAGGCGCTGCAGCGCATCGCCTTCAGCCCTATCGTGCGCGAGGCCGGCGACCTGGCCAGCGGCCTCTTCGACGCCCGCGGCCGCATGGTCGCCCAGGCCAACACCGGGACGCCCGGTCACATCAACTCCCTGGCCGCGGCCGGTCACACGCTGGCGGAACTGTTCCACAACCGGCTCGCTCCCGGCGACATCGTGATCACCAACGATCCCTGGATGTCGGCGGGGCACTTCTTCGACATCACGGTGCTCTGCCCCGTCTTCTGGGACGACCGCCTGATCGGCTACATCGGCTCGACCATCCACCACACCGACATTGGCGGCTACGGCATCGGCGCCGGCGCGCGCGATATCCACGAAGAGGGCCTGTGGATCCCGCCGCTGAAGCTCTACGAGGCCGGTGAGCCGAACGCGACGCTGCACGACATCATCCGCAGCAACGTGCGCACCCCCGACCACGTGTTCGGCGACCTCGCCGCTCAGGTGTCGAGCGGCCGCTCTGGCGGCGAGCGGCTGATCGCGCTCTGCAAGCGCCAGGGCCTCGCCGACATCGAGGCGCTCTCCGATGAGATCATCGGCCGCTCCGAGGCCGCCACCCGCAAGGCCATCCGCGCCTTGCCGGCGGGGACCTGGCATGGCGAAAGCCGCTTCGACGTGCCCGGCGGCGACATCATCACGCTGAAGGCCGCGGTCAGCATCGACAACGTCGCCGGCGAGGTGACGATCGACTTCGACGGCAGCTCGGGTGCGAGCCCGATGGGCATCAACGTGGTGATGAACTACACCGAAGCCTATTCCTGCTACCCCCTGAAATGCGCG
>CALAEG010000308.1 GCA_937890965.1 uncultured Caulobacteraceae bacterium
AAATACTACATCCTCGACCTCAGGCCCGAGAACTCGATGATCCGTTGGCTGACGGCCCAGGGCTTCAGCGTCTTCGTGGCCTCCTGGGTCAACCCCGACCAGCGCCTCGCCGCCAAGACCATGACCGACTACATGAGCGAGGGCATCTACGCCGGCACGCAGGCCGTGCTCAAGCAGGCCAAGGTCTCCCAGGTCAACGCCGTCGGCTACTGCATCGGCGGCACCCTGCTCTCCTGCACGCTCGCGCACATGGCGGCCAAGGGGGTCGAGCCGATCGCCTCGGCCACCTTCTTCGCCGCCCAGCAGGACTTCAGCGAGGCCGGCGATCTCTTGCTGTTCACCGACGACGAGTGGATCAACGACGTCGAAAAGAAGATGGACCAGGGCGGCGGGGTGCTGTCGGGCCAGTCCATGGCGGACACCTTCAACGCGCTCCGCGCCAACGACCTGATCTGGTCCTTCTTCGTCAACAACTACCTGATGGGCAAGGAGCCGAAGCCGTTCGACCTGCTGTTCTGGAACGCCGACCAGACCCGCATGCCCAAGGTGCTGCACCTCTTCTATCTGCGCGAATTCTACCGCGACAATAAGCTGGCCAAGGGCGAACTGACCCTGGGCGGCGAGCGTCTCGACCTCGGCAAGGTCAAGATTCCGATCTATGTGCAGTCGAGCAAGGACGACCACATCGCGCCCTACCGCTCGGTCTACAAGGGCGCGCGGCTGTTCGGCGGCAAGACCCGGTTCATGATGGCCGGCTCCGGCCACATCGCCGGCGTGATCAACGCACCCGTCGCGCACAAGTACCAGCACTGGACCAACGAGGCCCTGCCCGACACGGTCGAGGAATGGATCGAGGGCGCGGAAGAACACCCCGGCTCCTGGTGGGAGAACTGGGCGGAATGGCTGGCCGAGCGCTCGGGCCCCATGGTCCCGGCCCGCGATCCGTCGAAAGGCCCGTTGAAGCCGCTCGAGGATACGCCGGGCAGCTTCGTCAAGGTCAGGTCGTGAGCTATCTCGACAAGGTCCTGCAGCCGGGCGAGGTGGTGCTGGTCAAGGCCCGGCCGCACTGGATCGTGCTGCTGGGGCCGATCGTGCTCTTGGGCTTGGCCGCGATCCTGGCCATAGCCACCGTCGTCATCCTGACCGGCTCGCCTGCGCTCGCCGGCTATGCGGTCGCGGGTCTGATCGCCCTCTTCGGTCTACTCGCCCTGGCCGGCCGGATGATCACCCGGGCGACCACCGAGTTCTGCGTCACCGACCATCGCATCATCGTCAAGCGCGGCGTCCTGTCCCTGCACACGGTCGAGCTGAACGTCGACAAGGTCGAAAGCGTCGATGTCGACCAGAGCCTGCTCGGCCGCATGTTCGGCTTTGGCGAGGTCACCATCCACGGCGTCGGCGCCCGCTGGGACCCCATCCCCCTGATCAGCAACCCGCTGGGCTTCCGCAACGCCATAACGGCGCATGCGCCCCCCGCGGCGGCAGCCTAGGGGTCACGGCCCAATCCCTATCCGTCATGGCCCGACTTGTTCGGGCCACCCATGATCACCGTCTTTGATCAGGTGTTCATGGGTCCCCGCATTCCGCGGCTAATGCCGCTCCAGCGGGGGATGACGGTTGGGTGGGGAGCCTTACGCCGGGATGAATTTCAGGGCGACGCCGTTGTCGCAGTAGCGCAGGCCGGTGGGCTTGGGGCCGTCGTTGAACAGGTGGCCCTGGTGGCCGAGGCAGCGGGCGCAGTGGTATTCCGTGCGCTCCTCGAGGATCTTGAAGTCGCTCTTCATGCCCAGCGCGCCTGGAATGGCCATGTAATAGCTGGGCCAGCCGGTGTGGGAGTCGAATTTCCAGTCGGACTTGAACAGCGGCAGACCGCAACCCAGGCAGGCGAAGGTCCCCTTGCGGTGCTCGTTCAACAGCGGGCTGCTGAAGGGCTGCTCAGTGTCCTCATGGCGCAGCACGCCGTAGGCCGCCGGCGGCAGGCGCTTCTTCCAGTCGGCGTCGGTGAGCTTGCGGAACGGCGAGCCGGCGAAGGCCTGCTCGGCATTGGCGGCGGCGAAGGCGCGCGGGGCTATGCCGAAAAGGCCAAGAACAGCGCCGCCCAGAAGGGCGGCGCGGCGTGTAGGGGCGATCAGGGAAGGTTTCATGGCTGGCTTTTAGGCTCCTGGAGACGGGCGCGTCTATCGCGCTGCTCAATACGCTCGCCCCAGGCAGATAGGATCACCGGCCGGCGAGTTCAAAGCCCCGCGTCTTCGGCCAGGCCCAGCATCAGGTTCATATTCTGCACCGCCGCCCCCGCCGCGCCCTTGCCGAGATTGTCCAGCAACGCCACCAGCCGGGCCTGGCCGTGCGCTTCGGCGGCGAAGACATAGAGGCGCATCCGGTTGGTCCCGTTCAGGCCCTCGGGCCCCAGGGTCTTGATCGCGGCGGCCTCGTCGATGCTCGCCACCTCGACGAAGGGTTCGCCGGCGTAAGCCGTGGCCAGCGCTTCCTGGACGTCGCGGGCGGTCGGCCGGCCGGGCAGCGCGCCCAGCTGCAGCGGAACCTCGACGATCATGCCCTGGGCGTAACGGCCGACGGCCGGCGTGAACAACGGCCGCCGCGTCAGGCCGATGCGGGCCTGCATCTCCGGCACGTGCTTGTGCTCCAGGCCGGTCGCATAGAGGCGGTATGGGACCTCGGTATAGTCGGCCGCGGTCTTGTCCTCGAACTCGGCGATCATCGGCCGGCCGCCGCCGGAATAGCCGGAGACGGCGTTGACGGTCACCGGCCAATCGGCGGGCAACAAGCCGCCGCGCACCAGTGGCCGCAGCAGCGCGATGGCGCCGGTGGAATAGCAGCCGGGATTGCTGACCCGCTTCGAGGCCTCGATCGCCGCCCGCTGGCCGGGCTCCATCTCGGGAAAGCCGAACACCCAGCCGGGCGACACCCGATGCGCCGTGGACGGATCGATCACCTTGACGTCGGGGTTCTCGATCAGCGCCACCGCCTCGCGCGCCGCCTCGTCCGGCAGTCAGAGGATGGCCAGGTCGACATCGTTCAACAGTTCGGCGCGCGCGCCGGCGTCCTTGCGCCTGGCCGGATCGATGGAGACCAGCTGCAAATCGCGCCGGCCGCTCAGCCGCGCGTGGATCTGCAGGCCCGTTGTGCCCGCCTCGCCATCGATGAAGACCTTGAAAGCCATGCCAGCCTCCTAAACCCAAAACGAAAAAAGCGCTCCGGTCGCCCGAAGCGCTTGATCGAAGACGTCTTGGAGAGACGTCTAGCGCTTCGAGAACTGGAAGCTTCGGCGGGCCTTGGCCTTGCCGTACTTCTTGCGTTCGACCACGCGGCTGTCGCGGGTCAGGAAGCCGTGCGGCTTCAGGACCGAGCGCAGGCCGGGCTCGTAATAGGTCAGCGCCTTGGACAGGCCGTGGCGCACCGCGCCGGCCTGGCCGGACAGGCCCGAGCCCTTGACCGAGACGACGACGTCGAACTGGCCGAGCCGGTCGGCGACCTGCAGCGGCTGGGCGATCATCATGCGCAGCACCGGCCGGGCGAAATAGATCTCCTGGTCGCGGCCGTTGACGGTGATCTGGCCCTTGCCGGGCTTGATCCAGACGCGCGCGATGGCGTTCTTGCGCTTGCCGGTGGCGTAGGCGCGACCCTGGGCGTCGATCACCTGCACCCGGGCGGCGGCCTCGGGTTCGGGGTTCGAGGACAGAGCCTGCAGGGCTTCCATACCTTCGGCCATGCTATTGGCTCCGCGCGTTCTTGGCGTTCATCGCCTTGAAGTCGATGACTTCAGGGTTCTGCGCCTCATGGGGGTGATCGGGGCGCGTATAGAGGCGCAAATGGGTGAGCTGGGCGCGCGCCAGGGGGCTTTCCTTGGGCAGCATGCGTTCGACCGCCTTTTCCAGGATGCGCTCGGGGAACTTGCCGTCGAGCACCTGGCCGGCCTTGCGTTGCTTTACGCCGCCCGGGTGGCCGGTGTGGCGATAATAGATCTTCTGGTCCAGCTTGCGGCCGGTGAACTTCACCTCGTGGGCGTTAACCACGATGACATGGTCGCCGCAGTCGACGTTCGGGGTGTAGTCGGGGCGGTGCTTGCCGCGCAGGCGAAGCGCGATGAAGCTCGCCAGGCGGCCGACAACGGCGTCCTTGGCGTCGATCACGATCCACTTCTGCTCAACGTCCGCCGGCTTCAGCGCGACGGTGGTCTTGGTATTCATGACATTCAGGGTCCGGGTGCGAAGGCGGGGCGATTACCGGCCCGGCCGGTCCCTGTCAATCGAAATTGCGCGCGACAAGGGCCCGCAACGCCTTATCGGACAATGGGTTGATCAATACGGTAATATAATACCGTGTCAAGCGCGACGGCCGCGCCAGGCCAGCACAACCGCGGCGCCAAGCACGATCGTGGCCAAGGCCTGGTGCGTCTGGCTGAGCGGCAATGGCGCCTGGGCCATCAAGGTCATGATCCCCAGCCCGGCCTGGGCGACCACCAGCGCGGCGACCGCGAAAATCAGGGTGCGCATATGCTCCGCGATCTCGCGCGCGCGCCAGGCGGCGACGGCCAGGCCAAGCGCCAGGATCGCCACCGTGTAGCCCATCAGACGATGGTTGAACTGCACCGCCGCCTGGCTGTGCAGCAGGCTCTGCCCGACCCCGCCGATCCAATAGTCGGATGGGAAGACCCGCCCGTTCATCAGCGGCCAGTCGTTGTCGACCAGACCGGCCTGGTTTCCCGCCACCAGGGCGCCCAGCAGGCACTGGACATAGACCAGCACAGCCAGCAGCGGCGGCGCCCACCGCCAGATCGAGGCGCGTCGTGCGTGCGCCGCCGGCGGCGGCCCGGACCAGGCTTCGAGCCCGGTCCAGATCAGCGCCGCGTAGAGGATCAGCGCCAGACCCAGATGGGTGGCCAGCCGCTCGGGCGCGACCGACACCCGGCCCTCCAGCCCGCTCTCCACCATCCACCAGCCGACCAACCCCTGCAGGCCGCCAAGGCCCAGCAGGATGAAACAGCGCACCACCAGCCGGCTCGGGATGCGGCGAAGAGCGAGGAAGGCCAGCAGGGGCCCGGCGAACACCACGCCCACCAGCCGGCCCAGCAGCCGGTGCGTCCATTCCCACCAATAGATCGACTTGAACGCCGCCAGCGTCATGCCGCTGTTGACGTCCCGGTACTGGGTGGTGGCCTGGTACTTCTGGAACTCCACCGCCCAGCCCTGGTCGCCCAACGGCGGAATGACCCCCATCAGCGGCTTCCACTCGGTGATCGACAGGCCAGATCCGGTCAGCCGCGTCGCGCCGCCGACCACCACCAAGCCGAAAACCACCGCGACTGTCGCGAACAGCCAGATCGCCACCAGTTTCGACCGATCGGGGGGTTCCGCGCCTGCCACGCCGTCCTCAAGCCTTGCCTTGGGCGCCGTTGCGGCGCGCGATGCGGAGCCTTATGCGTTTCGCATGATGAAGGCGAGAGTGCGCAAGGCGATCGGCGGGGTGGGCATACTGGTCTTCTTAGGCGTCTATGTCTGGGTCGCGGCCACCCTGGGCAGCCGCCTGCCGAACCAGTGGGCCGTCCGCCTGATCTACTACGCCGTGGTCGGCACGTCCTGGGGCCTGCCGCTCATCCCGCTGATCAGCTGGATGAACCGCGGCCCCTGAATTCCCTCAAGGCGATGGTCGGAGCGACAGGATTCGAACCTGCGACCCCTTGATCCGGGATCACCACTTTCATTGTAACGTCAGCTAACGGCGGCTCCGGTTTCCTTGTAAATATAAGGGCTAGTTGCTACATGCGCTAACAGGCACGAACGCCAACAAACGGGTTTGGCGTTACCTACAGGAGCCCCAGGTAACAGATGGCCAAGGTCACTCTGAACGATAAAGCGGCGCGCCGTGCACCCCCCGCAACAGGCCAAGTGGAGCTTTGGGACAGGCTATTGCCCGGCTTCGGACTTCGGATCGCGGCCGGCGGTTCCAGAACCTTTTTCGTCATGAAACGGGTGGACGGGAAGTTGCTTCGGCGAAGCGTGGGCAAGGCCCCCTCCCCCGACACCATGCGAGACGCCGCCCTTCCCGCTGGCATGTACTGGCCGCACGAGGCGCGTGACCAAGCCCGTCTTATGCTCAGCGATATGGAGCGCGGCGTCGACCCCAGGCCGTTGCCGAGCGCGAGCGTCGAAGAGCCGGCGGTGGACACGTTCAAATCCGTCGCCGAGCGCTATCTCGAAAGCAGCCTCAAAGGGGGCGGGGCGCGTCTGCGCACCCGGCCAGAGCTGGAGCGCAAGCTCAAGACGGACCTGAAGGCTTGGCACGACCGGCCGATCACAGAGATCAGGCGCCGGGACATCCAAGCCCTGGTCGACGAAAAGGCGGAAGCCTCACCCATTGCTGCAAATCGGCTGCTCAGCTTCGTGAAGCGTGTCTTCAGGTGGGCGGTGACCAAGGACATCATCGACGCGGACCCTGCCACGAGTGTTGTCAAGCCGGGCGAGGAGCAGGAGCGCAAGCGCTACCTCAGCGATGACGAAATCCGCCTGTTCTGGAGAGCGTGCGACAAGCTCGACACGGATGAAAAGAGCGCGGCCTCGGGCAATACTGGCCGACTGTTCAAGCTGGCCTTAGTGACCGCCCAGCGTCGCGGCGAAGTCGCCGGTCTGCGTCGCTCCGAGCTGGGCCAGCTCCAATACAAGACCGCGAACCGCGCCGGCAAAGAGGTGACCGTTTCTGGCGATGCGTGGCTGCTCCCCGAAGCGAGGACGAAGCGCGCCACGGACCACACCGTCCCGTTGTCTCCGTTGGCCAAGTCGCTCATCGACGAAGCCCCGAAGCTGGAGGTCAACGGCAAAGCCTTCGACTGCGTGCTGGCGTCCGGGGCGCGCGGCGACCAGCCGGTGTCGGGCTGGTCTCGCTACAAAAGGCAGCTGGACGAGCTGATCGGACGGCAGATCGCCGAGGAGCGCGGGGAGGAGTACGACGCCGAGGTCCACAATCTCGAACCGTGGCATGTCCATGACCTGCGGGCGACGGCCGCCACGCTCATGGAGGCGCGACTTCAAGTCCCCACGCGCGTCATCAGCCGCATCCTGAACCATGCGGAGGGCGATGGACGCTCACGCTCGATGACCACGCGGTACGTGCGCCACAGCTGGGACGCCGAGGCCGCTGAAGCTCTGAACCGGTGGGCGGACGAGCTAAGCCGCATCGTGGGCCTAAATGTCGTGGCTCTCGGTTCTGCCAAACCGCAATGACAACACCCGTCGATTTCTTGCGGCAACTCGTAGAGTTAGTGAAGAGCGAGAACTTCGCTCGACTGCTGCGGCAAATGGAACGAGCGATCCGGCGATTGCAGCGCGCGGATAGCGCGGAGGCAGCTCGGTACATGCTGGCGCAACGGCGGCGTTGGAAGCCGGCGGACGGCGACACGGTTCGCAATGCTCTTCCCAGCCGCCTACTTCCGGTCGTCCGGCGTCATCTTATTAAGGCCGCAGCCGAAGGCCGCCGTGGCCGCCCCGTCCTTGACCGTACCAAGGCGAGGGGGCGGTTGGCTGAACTGGCGGCCTGGGGCGCCATGCCAGAGGCTACCCCAAGAGAACGACAGGCGGTTATGCGCCGGTCCCCCCTATGGCCTAGGATGGCAGCGGAGGCCTATTGCGGGGAGCGCGCACGCCTAAAGTCGCTCGGCCGACCAGCCAAAGGCGCCCATGAAGAGGCGGAGGCAAACGTCGCTGCCGTCTTCGGAGTCTCTGCTGCGATCATACGCCGGGACAAGTCCGGCATCGACCTAGGACATGGATTCGAGCCCGATCCCCAGGTGTTGGACCAGTGTCGCCGCCACATCGAAACCGGACTCTGAAGGCCAGCCTCGCGTCGGCCGCCATTTTAAATAACGCCCAGGCGTCGCCCTCTCTGGCAGGCCTCGTTGCAGAACCGCCGTTGCAACAGGTGCTACTATGGACGACCAGCCGAAAACTAGACTTCTGAGGTTTGCTGACCTGAAGAGCCGGGGAATCGTGTCCTCTTGGCCTCAGCTCGCGCGTCTCCAGCACAACTACAACTTTCCGCCCGGTTTTTTGATATCGCCCCAGGTCAGGGTTTGGGACGAATCGGAAATCGAGGCGTGGCTTACTGGCCGCCGCGCGGCCGGTGCCGCCGCGAAAACGCGGGCCGCGTGAACGAGCATGGCCAAAAAAAAGCTGGCCGGGCACCCTAGCGAAGGGGCCCGGCCGCTGTCGATTGATACGCTCACCACAGCGATCGGCAGCGAACATAATCCTCCGGCCCAGGCGCGGCAACAGCGCCTCCCCGCGCTGGTCGGCAGGATCGCCGTGGGCGAGCGCGAGCTGCGCCTGCACCTGACCGAGCACAAGGGCGAACAGCTGCTCGAACTGCGCCTGTACGAACTGTTCACGATGGCCCGCGCCTGGACACCGACGGCCAAGGGCATCTCGATCCCGATCAGCTTGGCCGACGATCTGGCCGCCGCGATCAGCGACGCCTGGGACGAGGCCCACAAGCGCGGGCTGATCAGCGCCGACGCAGTCCAGGACCGCGCCCTCGCCCAGAACCCGGACAAGTGAGGATTCCATGGCGAGGGTCCTCTACAAGCCGCAATCCTTCATCCGCCGTAACCTCGAACGGTTGGCGGCCATCGAGCCGATCCTGACCGACTACGCCCGGCAACGCCTGACGCTGACTGTCCGGCAGCTGCACTATCAGCTGGTCGCGCGCGGCCTCCAGGCTAACACGCCACAGCTCTACAAGAGCCTGTCCGAACTTGTATCGAACGCCCGCAACGCCGGCCTGATCGACTGGGAAATGATCGAGGACCGTGGGCGCAATCTGATGGACTGGGCCAAGTGGTCGACGCCGGAGGCGTTCCTGAGCGATCAGCAGGGGGTTTACTTCTCCGATCTTTGGGCAGGGCAGCCAACTCGGGTCGAAGTCTGGACCGAGAAAACCGCAGTTTCGGGCATCTTGCGGCCAGTGTGCGCCCGTCACCAGGTCCCGTTTTTCAGCGCCAGCGGCATCAACTCCACCTCGGAGATGCGCGCCGCTGCCGAGCGGTTCATCAAGCACCATGCCACGGGCCAGCACGTCGTCGTGCTGTTCATCACTGACCACGACCCGACGGGCATCTGGATGGAAGACGACACCAGGGGGCGGCTGTCGCTCTACGCGCGCCGCGCGGTCGATGTTCGGCGGATCGGTCTCACGTTTGACCAAGTTCAAACGCTCCGATTGCCGCCGAACACCGGCAAAGAGGCCGATACGAGGATGCCTGACTACAGGGCCCGGTTCGGTTTCACCGACACCTGGGAACTGGACGCGGTCGAGCCGCGCCTGCTCGCCCAAATGGTCGACGACGCGGTTATTGAGCTTCGTGACGATGACCTCTGGACCGAGGCGCTGGAGCGCCAGGAGATTGAGAGCGAGGAGGTCGATGACTGTCTGCAGACCGCGCTCGAAAACCTGCCCGACACGATGCGTGAGCCGACCTGATGGCCGCCCAGGACCTCCGCGCCGCCCTCATGGCCAGGGTCGAGACCGTCGCGGTCTATTACTGCGGCGAGCCCAACCGGGCCATGAGCAGCCGCTCCCAGCTGCGCTTCGGGCGCCACGGCTCGCTCGCCGTCGAGATCGCGGGCGACCGGACCGGCATCTGGTGCGACCATGAGGCCGGCCAGGGCGGCGACCTCCTCGATCTGATCCAGCGCGAACTCGGCTGTTGCAGCTTCAGCGAGACGTTGGCCGAGGCCGAAAGGTTCGTCGGCGGCTGCTCGGCGCCGATCCCGCCTCGCGCAGCCCCCCGCGCCCAAGGCGGCGACAAGCAGCGCAAGATCGACCTCGCGATCAAGGTCTACAACGAGAGCCGGCCGATCCAAGGAACGCTGGGCGAGGCCTATCTCGAACGGCGCGGGCTGTTTGTTCCCGACGGCATGGACGCGCTGCGGTTCCACCCGCATTGCCCGCGCGGCCAAGATCGCGTCCCAGCGATGATCGCGGCCATGCGCTCGGTCGCCACGGGCGAGATCACCGCGATCCACCGGACCTTCATCGGCCCGGACGGAGCCAAGGCCAGACTGCACGAGGGCGACACCGCCAAGACGATGCTCGGCCAAGCCGGCGGCGCCGCGATCATGCTGGACGACTTCGGCGCGGTCACCACTGGCCTGATCGTCAGCGAAGGGATCGAGAACGGCTTGGTGGCCCGTTGCGGCGGCTGGGCGCCCGTCTGGGCGCTCGGCAGTGCTGGCGCGCTGGAGCGCCTCCCAGTGCTCGGCGGCGTCGAGGCGTTGACCATCCTGGCTGATGCTGATGAGCCCGGCCGGGAGGCGGCAACGGTCTGCGCCGAGCGGTGGGCGACGGCCGGCGCGGAGGTGCGCGTGGTCGAGCCGCTGGCCGCCGCCGACTGGAACGATGTCGTCGCGGCGGTGAGGCCATGACCACGCACATGGACGATCTGGTGGCCCGCGCCGGCAGGTGACAACCCCCAACAACAAACGGAGCGTCGAGATGACGGCCCTTGATAACCAGAGCGGCGAGCCTCCTGGCGGCAGCAAGGGCATCCGCGTCCGCCACGCCAACACCTTCGAGGGCGTGCCTGTCCCGCCGAGGGTGTGGCACGTTCCGGGGCTCGTGCCGGGTGACAATGTGACGTTGATCTCTGGCGACGGTGGCCTCGGCAAGAGCAAGCTGGCCCTGCAGCTCTGCGCGGCGACTGCACTCGGCGCGCCGTGGCTCCGCCGGACCATCCGACAGGGCAAAGCGCTCTATTTCAGCGCCGAGGACGACGAGAAGGAGCTTCACCGCCGCATTGACGAGATGTCTGTGTTCTACGGCAGGCCCATCAGTGACCTCCCCGGCCTCGCGCTCTGCACGGTCGAGGACGGCGACACCGTGCTCGCCGCCACCGACCACGGCGGCCT
>CALAEG010000309.1 GCA_937890965.1 uncultured Caulobacteraceae bacterium
GGATCGGCCATGATCGCCTGGCGGCCGACCTCGTGGAAGGCGATGTTCTGCGCCGAATGGCGCGGCGCCGCGGCGATGCAGATGGCCGAATAGATCCGCTCCGGATAATCGGCCGCCCACTGCAGCACCTGCATGCCGCCCATGGAGCCGCCGACCACCGTGAACAGGGTCTCGATGCCGAGCGCGTCGATCAGCATGACCTGGGCGCGCACCATGTCGGCGATGGTGATCATCGGAAAGCTGAGCCCGTAGGCGCGTCCGGTCTCCGGATCGATCGAAGACGGTCCCGTCGTGCCCATGCAGCCGCCGACGACGTTGGAGCAGATGATGAAATGCTTGTCCGGATCGAGCGGCCGGCCGGGCCCGACAACCTGCGACCACCAGCCGGGCTTGCCGGTCAGAGGGTTCACCGAAGCCACGTGCTGATCGAGCGTGAGCGCGTGGCAGACCAGGACGGCGTTCGAGCGCGTCGCGTTCAGCTTGCCATAGGTGCGATAGGCGATCTCCAGGCCTTTGAGCTGTCCGCCCGAATCGAGCCTCAGCGGCTGGTCGGCCCCGAACCGGATCAGGCCGCCGTCCACGCCAACCAATTGTTGCAAACCCACGTCTCGGCTCATGGCCGCGTTGGACCGCCTAGCCCAGGCCCTGTCAACCGTCGCTTCCGCAAGCCCCCAGCTTCGGTCTAAACAGGGTCGAGCTGAAGGGCGCGGGATTTCTGCAATGCAACGACTGATCTTGCTGCGCCACGGCAAGGCCGAATCCACCGCCGCGACCGGCGGCGATTTCGAGCGTGGCCTGACCGAGTCAGGCCGGCGCGAGGCCGCCCTGATCGGCCACGCCCTGGCGCGGACCGGCTGCACGCCCGACCTGGTCCTGGTCTCCACCGCCCGGCGCGCCATGGAGACCTGGGAGGCCGCGCAAGCCGCCTTTCCCAAGGCGCGCATGGCGCCGGCGCGCGAACTCTACCACGCCTCCGCCGACGCTCTGGCCGAGGCGATCGACGCCGCCGGCGAGCCGATCGCCACCCTGATGATCGTGGGCCACAATCCGGGCCTGCACGAGCTGGCCCTGACCCTGATGGTCAGCCCCAGGAGCCGGGTCGAAAAGACCCTCGCCGATTCGTTTCCCACCGCCGCGGCGGCCGTCTTTCAGCTGCACGATGACGGGCGGTTCGAATTCGAGCGCTTCCTGACCCCACGCGACGCCGCGGCGGCCAACTGATGAGGGGGTCGCGCAATTAGCGCGCTGCATGACCTGGGCGCGCGGGCCATGCGCCTGCTGGATCCGGAAGACGCCCACCGCCTGACCATCCGGTTGCTGCGGGCCGGGCTGGGGCCACGCGCCGCGCCCGAGCCGTGGGGCGCCGGCCTCGCCATCGAGCTTTGCGGGCTCAAGCTCGACGCCTGCATCGGCCTGGCCGCCGGCTTCGACAAGAACGCCGAGGTCCCCGACGCCATGCTGGCCGCCGGGTTTGGCTTCGTCGAATGCGGCAGCGTCACGCCGAATCCGCAAGCCGGCAATCCGCGACCGCGGCTCTTTCGCCTGGCGGCCGACGGCGCAGTGATCAACAGGATGGGCTTCAACAACGATGGCCTGGAGGCCGTCGCCGCCCGGCTGGCCGCCCGCAAACGCGCCGGCGTGGTCGGAGCCAATATCGGCGCGAATAAGGACTCGGAAGACCGCGCCGGCGATTACGTGATCGGGCTGGAGCGGCTCTGGGACCTGGCCGACTATTTCGTGCTCAACGTTTCATCGCCCAACACGCCGGGCCTGCGCGCCCTGCAAGGGGCTGAGGCGCTGGATGACCTGCTCGGACGGGTCGCGGTCAAACGCCAGGCCCTCGCTGCGGCGTCCGCCAACCGCCCGATCTTCCTGAAGGTCGCGCCGGACCTCGAACCGGACGAGATCGCGACCATCGTCGAGGCCGCCGTCGGCCACGGCATCGACGCCATCGTGGTCGGCAATACCACCACCGCGCGCCCGCCGACGCTGACCTCGGCTCATCGCGACCAGGCCGGCGGTCTTTCAGGACTGCCGCTGATGGCGCCCTCGACCGAGATACTGCGCCATTTTTTCGCCGCCGCGCGCGGCCGGCTCGCCCTGATCGGGACCGGCGGGATCGCCACCGCCGACGACGCCTACGCCAAGATCCTGGCGGGCGCGAATGCCGTGCAGCTCTACTCGGCCATGGTCTATGACGGACCCGGATTGATCGGCCGCATCCGCCGCGATCTCGCCACCCTGCTGGCCTCGGATGGCTACGCCTCGGTGGCGGACGCGGTCGGGGCCGACAATCCACTCGGGACATCTTGATGCCGCAACGGCCGCTCGCCCTGCTCAAGCGCTTTGGACCCGCCGCGCTGGTGCTCGCGGCCGTCATCGCGGCCTTCGCCAGCGGCGTCACCCATCACCTGTCGCTGCACGAGCTGCGCGAGCGGCGCGAGACGATCATGGCGCTGGACCATGTCCATCCCGTGCTCAGCGTGCTGGCCTATGTCGGCCTCTACACCCTGGTGATCGCGCTCTCCCTGCCGGCGGCCCTGCCGATGACGGTGGCGGGCGGGCTCTTCTTCGGGCCGTGGATCGGCGGCATGGCGGCGGCCATCGGCTGCACCCTTGGCGGCACGATCGTCTATCTGGTCTGCCGCACGGCCGCCGGCGACGTGCTGCGCCGCACCGCCGGCCCACGCGTAGCCCAGATCGAGGACGGCGTGCGCCGCGACGCCTTCTTTTACATCCTGATGCTCAGGCTGCTGCCGGTCATGCCCTTCAGCCTCACCACGCTGGCCCTGGGCTTTCTCGAGATTCCGCTGCTCACCTTCATCGGAGCGACCTTCATCGGTCTCATTCCGCTGTCCTTTATCTATGCCCGGCTGGGCTGGGGCCTGAACGCCGCCTTCGCCAGCCATCAGCGCCTGAACCTGCACAGCCTGTTGCAGCCGCCCATTCTGATCGCGCTTGGAGCGCTCGCTCTTCTGTCACTTTCACCGATCATCATCCGCC
>CALAEG010000310.1 GCA_937890965.1 uncultured Caulobacteraceae bacterium
CCCCTCATCCGACCGGTCTCCGACCGGCCACCTTCTCCCGCGAGGGGAGAAGGATCGCGCAGCACGGCCCAGCAGGATGTTAGGGCGCCACGATCCGCGACAGCCAGTAGAAGCCCGCCGCGACCAGCCCTGCCGCCGGCATGGTGACGACCCAGGCCCAGACGATGTTGCGGGCCACGCCCCAGCGTACGGCCGAGGTGCGCCGCGCGGCGCCGACCCCGACAATGGCACCGGTGATGGTGTGGGTGGTCGAGACCGGTATGCCCATATAGGTGGCGAGGAATAGCGTGATCGCGCCGCCGGTCTCGGCGCAGAAGCCCTGCATGGGCGACAGCCGGGTGATCCTCGAGCCCATGGTATGGACGATGCGCCAGCCGCCCATCAGGGTGCCGAGCGCCATCGCCGCCTGACAGGCCAGCACCACGCCGATCGGCACGTGGAAGCCGCCGGTCAGCCGGCCGTGGGCGTAGAGCAGGACGGCGATGACCCCCATGGTCTTCTGCGCGTCGTTGCCGCCGTGGCCGAGCGAATAGAGCGAGGCCGAGACGAACTGGGCGCGGCGGAAGGTCTTGTCGACCCGTCCGGGCGTCTGGCGAACGAAGAGCCACGAGACGATCAGCACCAGGAGCAGCGCCAGGACGAAGCCCAGGGCCGGTGAGACCACGATGGCGGCGGTAGTCTTCAGCACCCCCGACCAAACCAGGGCGTGGAGGCCTGCCTTGGACACGCCAGCCCCGATCAGCCCCCCGACCAGGGCGTGCGAGCTGGACGAGGGCAGGCCGCCCATCCAGGTGACGATGTTCCAGGTGATGGCGCCGATCAGCGCGCCGAAGATCACATGGTCGTCGATCACATGGGCCGAGACGATGCCAGCGCCGATGGTGTTGGCGACGTGCAGGCCGAAGACCAGGAAGGCGATGAAGTTGAAAAAGGCCGCCCAGGCCACGGCGAAGCGCGGCGAGAGCACGCGGGTGGAGACCACGGTGGCGATCGAATTGGCCGCGTCGTGCAGGCCGTTCAGGAAGTCGAACGCCAGCGCCACCGCGATCAGGCCGATCAGCATGACGTCGCCGCCGAACAGGCTCAAGCGCCGGGCTCCCGCGCCATCAGAGATGCTCGATCAGGACGCCGGCGATCCCGTTGGCGAAGTCCTCGAAGCGGTCGACGACCTTTTCCAGGTGGTCGTAGATCTCGGCGCCGACGATGAAGCCCATGGGGTCGCTCTGGCGGTGGGCCAGGAAGAGCGCCTTCAGCCCCGCGTCATAGACCTCGTCGGCCTGTTCCTCGATCCGGGTGATCTGCACCGCGATCTCATTGATGCGGTTGGCGTTCTTGGCCATCCCCGACAGCAGCGCCACGGCCTCGACGGTGAGCCTGGCCGCCTCGACAATGACGTCGCCCATCTGCACCATGGGCGGCTCGAAGCTCTCCACCTCGAACAGGGTGATGGCCTTGGCGGTCTTCTGCATCTGGTCGATGGCGTCGTCGAGCAGGCCCGACAGCTCCTTGATGTCGCCGCGGTCGAAAGGCGTGATGAAGGTGCGGCGCACGGCCAGCGACACTTCGCGCGCAAAGGCGTCGGCCTCGTTCTCGTGCAGCATGATGCGCTCGCAGGCGTCGGCGACGCCCGCGCCGCCGTTCAAGAGGTCGCGCAGGGCGTGGGCGCCCAGCAGCACCACATCGGCATGGCGGTTGAACAGGCCGAAGAAGCGGTCTTCCTTCGGCAACAGCGCGTGGAACCATTTCAGCAATTCGCAGTCCTTGCACGTCGTCTGGCCGGGCGACCTGTACGACAGGAATGCTCCGTTACAGGATAATTCGACCTTGAGGCCAGCCGCCGCCGATTCGCAATCGGCGGCCGGTCACCCCGGCATGGTCTCGAAAACGGTCAGGCCCGGCGGCAGGATGGCCCAGGCGGGGCGGTCGTGGCTGAAGATCGCCATGGTCGGGTGGAAGCGCGAAGGGTCGTCCAGCGTGCCGGCATAGATCGTATGCTGCTCGACCTGGCCGACGATGCCGCCGAAAATCGGGCCGCCGCAGACGGTGCAGAAGTTGCGGTCGGAATCGCCGCCGCTGGCCGCCTTGCAGGTGAAGACCCGGGTCTCGCCGCTGAACCGCACGGCGTTGGCCGCGAACCCCATAAACGGCGCGAAGCCCGAGCTTCCAGCGTTGCCGGGAACAAGCGTCGCGCTGCGGGATTATGTCGTCATGAGACACTCACACATGATCCGCGCCGCGGCCCTCCTCTCCGCCAGCGTGGCCGCGCTCTCGCTGGCAGCCTGCAATCAAAACGGGTCCGGCCAGAACGGCGCCTATGTCGCCGCCTCCTCGGCCGCGCCCGCGCCGCTCAGCAGCCAGCCCTTGCCGCCGAGCAACACCTACCAGCGGATCGCCAACAAGCCGCCGCCGCCGCTGCCGGTCTATGACCAGCCGCCGATCCCGGGGCCCGGCTATATCTGGACCCCCGGCTATTGGGACTGGAGCGACGACGCCGACGACTATTACTGGGTGCCCGGCACCTGGGTCGAGCCGCCGGAGCCGGGCTATCTGTGGACCCCCGGCTATTGGCGCTTCTATGACGACCGCTACTTCTACAGCGACGGCTATTGGGGCCCGGACGTCGGCTTCTACGGCGGCGTCGACTATGGCTACGGCTATGGCGGCAACGGCTATGACGGCGGCCGCTGGCAGGGCGACCAGTTCTACTACAACAGCCAGGTGAATAATTTCGGCGGCCGGCATATCGCCACCGTCTTCAGCCAGGGCGTCTCCAACAACGGCAGCCGGGTGAGCTTCAACGGCGGTCCGGCGGGCTTGCGCGTCGCGCCGGCGCAGGCCGAGATCGCCGCCGCCCAGGCCCATCACATCGCCCCGACCCACGTCCAGGTCGCCGCGGTGCAGGCCGCCCGCGCCGAACCGCGGCTGCGCGCCAGCGCCAATGGCGGCGCCCCGCCGATCGCCGCCACCTCGCGCCCGGCCCAGTTCCACAACCCCGCCGACGTCACCGCCGCCCGCTCCGCCCCCGGCTATACGCCGCCGGCGAGACAGGGCCCGGCGGGCTTCGCCCCGAGCGGAGGGCCAACCGGCGTCGCCCCGGTCGGCGGCCCGGCAGGCCCCCTATCGGGCCGTCGCCAGCACGAGACCCAGCCGCTGTCGCCGCTCGTCGGCGGTCCGGCCGGGGCCGTCGGTCGCCCCGCGCGCATCGCGCATCCGCTTGCGGCGGCGGGCGCGCCAGCCGCGCTCGTCCACCCCCCTGGCCCAACGTTCGGCGCACCTCCGACGCATGTCGCGCCGACCCGCGAAGCCCACGTCCATGCGGCGGCGCCCTTACAGGCCGGTCCACCGGTTCACGCGGCCGGGCCGATCGTCAGCGGACCGCCGATTCACGCCGGACCGCCGATCCACGCCGCGGCGGTTCACGCCGCGCCGGTGGTCGTCCCGCATCCCGCCGCCGCCGCCGCGTCCGCGGCCGCGCCGCCCGGCAAGGATAAACACTAGGTCCCCCGCATTCCGCGGCTCCAGTGGCGGATGACGGTTTTGAGCCCTAGTCGATCAGCCCAACCGCGCGGATCCAGCCGGCGCTGGCGGCCTTTATCTTCACCGGGAAGCAGGAGATGCGGAATCCGGTCGAGGGCAGGGCTTCCAGATTGTGCAGCTTCTCCATCTGGAAATAGCCGATCTCGCGCCCGGCCTTGTGGCCTTCCCAGATGATCGAGGGATCGCGCGTCTGCTGCCAGACCTTGTTGGTGTGCACGAAGGGCGCGTCCCACGACCAGGCGTCGGTGCCGACGATCTTCACCCCCTGGCTGGTGAGGCGAAGCGTGCCCTCCCGCCCGATGCCGCAGCCGCTGGCCACATAATGGTCGCCGCCATAGGCCGCGCCGGCGGCGGTGTTGACCACCACGATGTCGTAGGGCGCGAGCTTATGGCCGATGCGCTCCAGCTCGGCGTCGATATCCGCGGCGGTGGCGACATAGCCGTCCGGGAAATGGCGGAAATCCAGCTTCACGCCCGGCCGCAGGCACCAGTCCAGCGGCAGTTCGTCGATGGTCATCGAAGGCCGCTTGCCGCCGGCCAGAACCTCGTCCTGGGTGGAATGGAAGTGCCAGGGCGCGTCCATATGGGTGCCGTTGTGGGTCGAGAGCCGGATGGTCTCCACGGCCCAGCCCTCCTCGTCGGGCAACTGGGAGACCTCCAGGCCGGGAAACGCGGCGATCAGCTGCTTTGCGCCGGCGGCATGGTCGACATAGGTGACGCTGGGCGAGAAGCCGGGGGGATCGGCGACCACGTCGTTTTCGATGGCGATGGACAGGTCGATATAGGTGGTCATCGCGCGCTCCTGATGTCTGGCCGGTCAACCTGATCCTCCAGGCGGCCGGCCTCAAGTCCTGAGAGCGCGCCTGCCGCGGGTGCTCAAAGGTCCGGGCAGATCACCGCCTTTCCGACGACCTTGCGGTCGGCCAGCAGGTCGAAGGCTTCGCGCCAGGCTGACAGCGGCAGTTCGGCGTGGACGCGGGGCTTGATCTTGCCTTCGTTGGCCAGGTCCCAGACCGCCTTGGCGTTCTCGCGGCCTTTTTCCGGAAACTGGCGGCCGTATTCGCCGGCGCGCACCCCCATGACCGAGAAGCCCTTGATCAGCGGCATGTTGACCGAGATGGTCGGGATGCGGCCGGAGGTGAAGCCGACGATCAGCAGGCGGCCATTAAAGGCGATGCAGCGGACGCTCTCATCGAACACGTCTCCACCGACCGGATCG
>CALAEG010000311.1 GCA_937890965.1 uncultured Caulobacteraceae bacterium
CGGGCCTCTTCCGCGGCGCGGGCGGCCTGTTCCTTGGCGGTCTCGGCTTCGCGGCGTTCGGCGTCGATGCGCGCGGCCTCAAGCACGCGCTGGCGGGCGCGCAGCTCTTCGGCGGAAAGGTTGAGGCTAGAGGCTGCCGGCGCCGCCGGACGCGGCGCGGCCGGGGTTTCGCGCGGACGCACGTCCAGCGCGGCGCGCTTTTCGGCGGCCGAGGGTCCGCCGAGACCGCCGGCCCCGCCGGGAGGCGCATCGACGCGCCGGCGCTTGGTCTCGACCACAACGGTCTTCGAGCGGCCGTGGCTGAAGCTCTGCTTCACCGTGCCGGCGCTGACCGCGCCCGGGCGCGGTTTGAGCGTCAGGGGCGCGCGAAGGCCGCCACCGGCTCGGTTGTTATTGTCGTCGTTGGCGTCGCTCATCCGTCGCTCTTACTCAAAACCTGCCCGCCCCCGATTTGAGGATCGGGCGCGTGGGTTGCATTGCGCGTCCATAGGCGAACGCGAGCGGTGCGGCCAGGGCCGCCTCGCCTACATTCAAGGCTCCTCGCGCCAACTCTGAGGAAGGAGCGGACGAAAGCCAGAAAATCGCTCGACATCAACTGTCCAGCGCTCGGCGCCTCGTCCCGCAAGGAAGGCGAGGTGTATCACATTTTCGCCCCCCAAGGCCAAACCCAATTCGCCCGATGTAAAGGCGGCCAGGACGCGGGGCGGGTTGGGACGCCTTTCGGCGAGGCTGACCAGCTTGCGCCGGCCGTCCGCCGCGCCGTCCGCGGCTTCGATCAGCCAGGCCGCCTTGTCGGTGGCGATGGCCGTGCGAACCTTCTCGAAACCGGAGGTAAGCGTCCCGGCGCGTCGTGCAAGGCCAAGCCCCGCCAGAATCCGCGCCGCCAGCAATCGCTCGACCAGATCGGCCAGGCCGGGGCCGGCGGAAAGCTTGGTCTTGGCCGCGCGCGAGAAGCCGCCCTTGGCCGCCGCCGCCTCGATCGCGTCCCGGCTCGCCGCGACCCAGAGGCCGCGCCCCGGCAGCTTGCAGGCAAGGTCCGGCGTCGCCGTCCCGTCCGGCCCGGCGACAAAACGGATCAGCTTCGCCTCGTCCATCACCTCGCCGGAGACGAGGTCGCGCCGCTCGCGATGGGCCAGAGCGTGAGTTGGGGCGTGGGTCGGGGCGTGGGTCAGATCAGGCGCTCTCGCCCGCCTCGGCCAGGGTCGCCTCGTCCTCGGCGAATTCGCCGTCGACCATTTCCTCGACCTCGGGTTCGGGCTCGGGCTCGATCCAGCCCATGGCGACGCGGGCGCGCATGATCAGCGCCTCGGCCGCCTCGGGCGTCAGCGCGAAGCTTTCCAGCACGCCCGGTTCGCGCACCCGCTCGCCATCCTTGCTCTCGAACCAGCCGCGCAGGTCGTCGGGCACCAGGCCGGCCAGGTCCTCGACCGACTTCACCTCGCCCTCGCCGAGCGCGACGCTCATCGGCAGGGTGACGCCTTCGATTTCCAGAAGGCCGTCCTCGACGCCCAGTTCGCGGCGCTTCTCGTCGTATTCAGCAGCCTCCTTTTCCAGGAAGTCGCGGGCGCGGGCCTGAAGCTCCTCGGCGGTGTCCTCGCCGAAACCCTCAATGGCCGCGATCTCCGAGGCGTCGACATAGGCCACGTCCTCGACGGTGGCGAAGCCCTCGGTGACCAGCAGCTGGGCGATGACCTCGTCGACGTCCAGCGCCTCCTGGAAGAGCTGGGTGCGCTCGGCGAACTCGCGCTGGCGGCGCTCGCTCTCCTGGCTCTCGGTCATGATATCGATCTGCCAGCCGGTCAGCTGGCTGGCCAGACGCACGTTCTGGCCGCGCCGGCCGATGGCCAGCGACAGCTGCTCGTCAGGCACCACCACCTCGACGCGCTCGTCCTCCTCGTCCATCACCACCTTGGAGACCTCCGCCGGGGCCAGCGCATTGACCAGGAAGGCGGCCTCGTCCGGCGACCAGGGGATGATGTCGATCTTTTCGCCCTGCAGTTCGGCCACAACCGCCTGCACGCGCGATCCGCGCATGCCGACGCAGGCGCCGACCGGGTCGATGGACGAGTCATTGGAGACCACGGCCATCTTGGCGCGGCTGCCGGGATCGCGGGCGATGGCGCGGATCTCGATCACCCCGTCATAGACCTCGGGCACCTCCTGCGCGAACAGCTTGGCCATGAAGCCGCCGTGGGCGCGCGACAGCATGATCTGCGGGCCCTTGGCCTCGCGGCGGACGTCGTAGATGTAGCTGCGGATGCGGTCGCCGACCTGGAAGTTCTCACGCGGAATGGCCTGGTCGCGGCGTACGACGCCCTCGCCCCGGCCGAGATCGACGACGATATTGCCGTATTCGACCCGCTTGACCGAGCCGTTGACGATCTCGCCGACGCGATCCTTGAACTCTTCGTACTGGCGCTCGCGCTCGGCGTCGCGGACCTTGCCGGTCACCACCTGCCTGGCCATCTGGGTCTGCACGCGGCCGAATTCGAAGGGCGGCAGCACCTCGGTATAGGTCTTGCCGACCACAGCATCCTTGTCGTCCAGCTTGGCGTCGGCCAGGCTCTTGAAGGCGTAGGTGTTCTCGATCGGCTCCTCGTCGTCGACCACGGTGACCACGCGGGTGATGGTGGTCTCGCCGGTCTTCTGGTCGATATGGACGCGGATGTCGTGTTCGGCGCCGTAGCGGCTGCGGGCGGCCTTTTGCACGGCCTCCTCGATCGCTTCGATGACGATTTCGCGCTCGATTGATTTTTCGCGCGCCACGGCCTCGGCGATCTGCAGAAGTTCGAGACGGTTGGCGGAAATGCCGCTGAGAGCCATGGGAATTACTCCGGATTTGCGTCCGTGGACGCCTGTTCGTGTTGAAGCTGGTCTTCGTGTTCAAGTCTGGCGGCGCGCTGCTCGGCGCCGCGTTTGAGAAGCTTGTCGGTCAAGGCGAGCTTGGCCTCGGTGATCCAGGAAAAGGGGACCAGCGCGGTCTCTGCCTCGCCCTCCAGGTCGATGGCGATATTGTCGCCCTCGACACCGGCCAGTTCGCCTTTGAAGCGCTTGCGGCCGTCGGCCAGCCGGTCGAGCTCCAGGCGGGCCTCGAAGCCTGCATAGGCCGCGAAATCCTTTAGGCGCGTCAGCGGCCGGTCGACGCCGGGGCTGGACACCTCCAGCAGATAGTCGCCTTCGATCGGATCGGCGGCCTCGAGCACCTCGCCTATGGCGCGGGAGAGCTTGACGCAATCCTCGACATTCATGTCGCCGTGCGCGTCCTCGGCCATGATCTGCAGCCGCCTGGACACGGTTCCACCGGTCAGGCGCACGCGTACGATCTCATAACCCATCGCCTCGGCGATCGGATCGATGAGCTCCAGCACGGAGCGGTCTTCACGCGTCTTGCCGCGCAAATCAGGTCCTCGAACCAACAAAAAAGCGGCTGGCCTTTTGGGCCGCCGCTCGAAAACGCCATCCAGCGCTAACGATCGATGTGAAGAAGAATATAGGCGGCCGGCGCGGTCTTTGCCAGCCCTTTCGACTCGGGGCCCCGCGCGCCGCGACCGCCAGCCGCAGGACGTCCTCCGCCGATAAATGAGGACGTCCTGGGCGAGCGTGATCGTTTAGCCGTTGGCCGCCGCCTCGCCGGCCATCACACGCGACACCCCATTGACCACCGAGGCGATGCGCAAGGACGCCTGGATGGCGGTATTGGGCACGCCGCGCTTCTTCAGCTCGGTCTCGTGGGCGTCAAGACAGGCGCCGCAGCCATTGATCGCCGACACCGCCATCGACCAGAGCTCGAAGTCGGTCTTGTCGACGCCGGGGTTGGCGATGAGGTTCATGCGCAGCCGGGCCGGCAGGGTGCGGTACTCCGGATTGTGCATCAGGTGCAGCGACCGATAATAGACGTTGTTCATGCCCATGATCGCTGCGGCGGCCTTGGCGGCCTCGTTGGCGGCCTCGGCCAAGCCGGCCTCGGCGGCGGCCGCCTCGACCGCCTTGACGACGGCCGGGACGCCGACGGCATAGGCCGAGGCCACGAAGCAGCCCCACTTCTGCTGGTCGGTGAGCAGACTCTCGGCGACCAGCGACGACAGGTTGAGGTTCAGGTCCTTGGCATAGGCCGGCAAGGACTCGCGAAGCGCGTCGAGACTCATCTGTTTTCCCCTTAAGCCGCCAACAGCGTATCACCGCCGACCGAGCGATTGCAGGCGCAAAGCTCATCGGTCTGCAGGGCGTCCAGCACCCGCAAGGTGTCGGCCGGCGCGCGGCCCACATTCAGGTTGGTGACATAGACGTGCTGGATGACGTTGTCCGGATCGACCACGAAGGTGGCCCTCTGGGCGACGCCCTCGGCCTCGTCAAGCACGCCGAGCGCGCTGGCGAACCGGCCGGCCGGATCGGCGAAGTTCCAGATCGGCAACTCGTTCAGGTCCGCATGCTCGCGCCGCCAGGCCAGCTTGGAATGTTCGTTGTCCAGCGAGCCGCCGAGCACCACCGCGTCGCGGGCGGCGAACTCGCCGTTCAACCGGGCGAACTCAGCGATCTCGGTCGGACAGACGAAGGTGAAGTCCTTCGGATAGAAGAAGATCACCTTCCACTGGCCGGGGAAGCTCTTGGCGGTGATGTCTTCGAAGGCGCTGACGCCATTTTCTTCGTGACGCATGAATCTGGGCTTCACGCCGACGATCTTGAACTCGGGCAGGGTTTGTCCGACGCCTAACATTTCAATGCTCCAACGGGGATGGTCTGGGGCCGCTCGGCCCGTCGTATGCACAGATGGGGGAACCGCCTTCAGAAATCCAATCGATTGTTCTATGAATTAGCATCGAGTGGGCCTATATCGCGGACATGCTTCCGACGCTCCGCCAATTGCAATATCTGAAGCTGCTCGCCGAGCAGGGCTCGTTCAGCCGGGCGGCCGAGGCCGCCCATGTCACCCAGCCGACGCTCTCGGCCGGGGTGCAGGAGCTGGAGAAGATTCTCGGCGCTCCGGTGGTCGACCGCGCGCGCGCCGGCGTCATTCTCACCCCCATAGGCGAGGAGGCGGTCTCGCGCGCCTCCGACATATTGGCCCGCGCCGAAGACCTGGTGCAGGCGGCGAAAAGCGCCGGCCAGCCGCTCTCCGGGCGGTTCCGGCTGGGCGTCATCCCGACTATCGCGCCCTTCCTTTTGCCCAAGGCCCTGCCGGCCCTGCGCACGCGGTTTCCCAAGCTGAAGCTCTTCCTGCGCGAGGATCAGACCCATAAGCTGATCGCGGCGCTGAAGGCCGGCGCCCTGGACGCGGCCCTGATCGCCCTGCCCTATGACACCCAGGGCCTGGAGACGGCCATGGTCGGCGAGGACGAGCTGATGGCCGCCCTGCCCGCCAACCACCCGCTGGTCGGCCCGGACGCCATCGCGCCCGAGCGGCTGGCCGAGGCCGGCCTCATCCTGCTTGAGGACGGCCACTGCCTGCGCGAACACGTGCTGGCCAATTGCGGCATCGAGCCGCCGAAGCCCAATGACGAGGGGACCTTTACGGCCACCTCCCTGCCCACCCTGGTGCAGATGATCGGCTCGGGCCTCGGCGTGTCCTTCCTGCCGGCCATGGCGGTGGAGGCGGGCCTGGCCGAGGACGCGCCGATCAGCATCCGCCACGTGGCGACCGCCCATCCCAGCCGCCAGATCGTGGTCGCCTGGCGGGCGGGCTCCAGCCGCGGCGTCGAGGGCCGGCTGCTGGCGGAGACGTTGCGCTCTGTCTAGTGGCCGGCGGGTATGGACGCGGTGGGCGCGACTCCGTCCAGCCGGCGCACCCAGGCGCCATCCTCGCGGACATCCATGACACTGCAGGCGCCGACCCTGCGCAGCACCGCGCGCATGAAATAGCCGGGCGGCAGTTCGCCGAGACGCCTGGGCCGCAGCGGCGCCGCCGAGGCGGTGGGCGTCGTCTGGGCCGGCGTACAGGCCGCGATCTGGGCTGGCGTTGGCGGCGCAAGGATCAACGCGGCGGCAAGAACCATGGCGGACATCGGACAATCTCCTCTGGAGACGAGCCGCCAGACTACCACCCGCCCGTCCCGGCCTCCACGCCCGCCACAATATTTTCGGGCCGTTTCAACCAAGCCTCTTGCATTCCGATGTAAGTTAGATATATCTGCATCAACGATATATCTAACAAGGATCAAATATGCATCGTTTTCATCGTCAACACCACGCCCGCCACGGTTTCGGTTGGGCGGAACATGGGCCGCGCGGACCGCGTGGCCTTGGCCGGCATGGACGACCGGATCGGGTTTTCGAACAGGGCGACCTTCGCCTGGTTCTGCTCAAGCTGATCGCGGACAAGCCCCGTCACGGCTACGAACTGATCAAGGCGGTCGAGGAGGCCGTCGGCGGCGCCTATGCGCCGAGCCCGGGCGTGGTCTATCCGACGCTCACCCTGCTTGAGGACATGGGTTACGCCAAGGTCCAGGCCGAGGGCGACGGCGGCAAGAAGCTCTACACCGTCACGCCCGAGGGCGAGGCCCTGCTGGTCGAGCAGGCCAAGGCGGTCGAGGCCCTCTTTGCCCGCATGGCCGAGGTGGCGACCAATAATCGCGGCCGCAATGCGCCGCAGATCCTGCGCGCCATGCAGAACCTGCAGGTGGCGCTGCGCTACCGCCTGGGACGGGGTCCGCTGAGCGAGACCCAGGTTCAGGCCATCGCCGCGGCCCTCGACGCCGCCGCCGGCGCGGTCGAAAACGCCTGACCCGTTGACAGCCAAGGGCCGGCCCGCGTGATTTTTCCCGCGGGCCGGCCTATATGCGGCGGCCATGAACCGCCCGTTCCTCAAGATGAACGGGCTCGGCAACGATTTCGTCGTGGTCGAGGCCCGCTCCGAGAGCCCCTTCGGCGCTTTCGCGCCGGCGTGCGCCGAGGTGCGGGCCATTGCCGACCGCGACCGCGGCATCGGCTGCGACCAGCTCATCGCCATCGAGCCCTCCGGGCGCGCCGAGGCCTTCGCCCGCTTCTGGAACGCCGATGGCGGCGAGATCGGCGCCTGCGGCAACGGTTCGCGCTGCGTGGCCTGGCTGTTGATGGAGGCGTCGGGGCGCGACGAGGCGGTGTTCGAAACCGCGGCCGGAATCCTGCGTGCGCGCCGCGTCGAGGGGCACACCGTCACCCTGGACATGGGCGAGCCCGGGCTCGACTGGCGCGACATTCCCCTCGCCGAGCCCATGGACACCCGCAATATCGAGCTGCAGGTCGGGCCGATCGACGATCCGATCCTGCATACGCCCGGCTGCGTCAGCATGGGCAATCCGCACGTGGTCTTCTTCGTGCCCGACGTGGCGACCGCCCCGGTGGTCGAGGTCGGGCCGCTGATCGAACACCATCATCTCTTCCCGGAACGGACCAATGTCGGTTTCGCCGAGATCGTGAATCGCGATCGTATTCGCCTCAGGGTCTGGGAGCGCGGGGTCGGTGAGACCAAGGCCTGTGGCACGGGCGCGTGCGCGGCCCTGGTCGCGGCGTCCAGGCGTGGGCTGACCAACCGCAAGGCGGTCATCGAGCTCACCAACGGCGAGCTCGAGATCGAATGGCGGGAGAGCGACGGCCACGTGCTGATGACCGGCCCGACCGAGGTCGAGTTCACCGGGACCCTGCCGTGAGCGGCCTCGACGTCGTCACCTTCGGCTGTCGCCTCAACGCCTACGAGTCCGACGTCATCCGGGCGCGGGCCGACGCTGGCGGCCTGTCTGACGCCGTGATCTTCAACACCTGCGCCGTCACGAGCGAGGCGGTGCGGCAGGCGCGCCAGGCCATCCGCAAGGCTCGCCGCGAGCGGCCCGGCGCGCGCCTGATCGTCACCGGCTGCGCCGCCCAGATCGACCCCGCGGGCTTCGCCGACATGGCCGAGGTCGACCTGGTGCTGGGCAATGCCGAAAAGACGCAAGGCAGCGCCTATGCCGCCTCGGCGCCGACGCGCCGGATCAACGTCGCCGACATCTTCTCCGTGCACGAATCGGCCGCGCCGGTGGTTGCCGATCGCAACGGCCGGGCGCGGGCCTATGTCGAGATCCAGAACGGCTGCGATCATCGCTGCACCTTCTGCATCATCCCCTATGGTCGTGGAAATTCACGCTCGGTGGGCGCCGGCGCGGTGGTCGAGGCGGTGCGCCGCCTGGCCGGCGACGGCTGCGCCGAGGTGGTGCTGACCGGCGTCGACCTGACCTCCTGGGGCGGCGACCTGCCTGGCGCGCCCAGCTTCGGCCATCTGGTCCGGCGCCTCCTGCGCCTGGTTCCCGACCTGCCGCGCCTTCGGCTTTCGTCCATCGACGCAGCCGAGATCGACACTGAGCTGCTGGCCTGCCTGGCTGAGGAGCCCCGGCTCGCGCCGCACCTGCATCTGTCTTTGCAGGCCGGCGACGACATGATCCTGAAGCGGATGAAGCGCCGCCACAGCCGCGCCCAGTCGCTCGCCCTGATCGCCTCGGTGCGGGCCGTGCGTCCGGACACGGCCTTCGGCGCCGACCTGATCGCCGGATTCCCGACCGAGACGGACGAGATGTTCGAAAACACCCTCTCGCTGATCGAGGAGGCGGGCCTGGCCTATCTGCACGTCTTCCCCTACAGCGCCCGGCCCGGAACGCCCGCCGCGCGCATGCCGGCGGTGGCGCGGGCCGTGGTCAAGGCGCGCGCGGAGCGTCTGCGCGGCGCCGGCGCGGCGGGCCTTGGCCGGCATCTGGACGCGCGGGTCGGCCGCACCGTTCAGGGCCTGGTCGAACGGAGCGGCCTGGCCCGGGCCGCGGACTTCACCGAGATCACCTTCGATGGCGTAGCACAGGCCGGCGCGATCGTTCCGCTCACGGTCACCGGCCACAATGGAACCCGCGCGATCGGAACCCTGGCATGAGCGAGATCCTGACCGGCGGCTGCCAGTGCGGGGCGGTGCGCTTTGCGGTCGAGACGCCGCTCGGCCGCGCCTCGATCTGCCATTGCCGCATGTGCCAGAAGGCGACCGGCTCGTTCTTCGGCGCCTTCGTCAGCGGGCCGAATCTGCGCTGGACGCGCGGCGGGCCAACCCGGTTCCGCAGTTCGAACAAGGTCGTCCGCGGCTTCTGCGCGGCCTGTGGCACGCCGCTGACCTTCGAGTGGGGAAAGCTGCCGCCGGAACTGAGTATCGGCGCCTTCGACGATCCGACCCGCATTTGTCCCGTCATCCAGATGGACATGGCCAGCCGCATGCCCTGGTTCGCCGACCTGGCTGACCTGCCGGTGCGGCCGGACTCCGAGGCGCCCTGGCTGGCCGAGGTGGTCTCCTATCAACATCCCGACCACGACACGCAAACCTGGCCGCCCACGGACGGCGCCGCCGGATGAGCGATACAGACGCCCGCAAACCCGGCTGGTTTCGCCGCCTGGCCGACGGGCTGTCGCGCTCGTCGCGGCAGATGTCGGAACAGGTGGTCTCGACCTTCGTCAAGAAGCCGCTCGATCAGGAGCAACTCGACGCGCTCGAGGATATGCTGATCGAGGCGGACCTCGGGCCCCACGCCGCCGGCCGCATCACCGCCCGCTTCGCAGAGCAGCGGTTCGGCCGCGTGTCCGACGAGAACGAAGTGAAACACGCCCTGGCCGAGGCGATCGCGGCGGAACTTATGCCGCGCCAGGGCCGCTTCGACGCGCTCAGTGGCCCAAGGCCCTATGTGGTGCTGTTCGTCGGCGTCAACGGATCGGGCAAGACCACCACGCTGGGCAAGATCGCCGCCGACCTGACCGGACGCGGCGCCAAGGTGCTGGTGGTGGCCGGCGACACCTTCCGGGCGGCGGCGGTCGAACAGCTGAAGATCTGGGCCGATCGCGCTCATGCCGGCTTCATTACGCGGCCCACCGGCTCCGACGCCGCCGGCCTGGCCTTCGACGCCTACGAACAGGCCAAGACGGAAGGCTATGACGTCGTCCTGATCGACACCGCCGGGCGCTTGCAGAACAAGACTGGGCTGATGGATGAGCTTTTGAAGATCGTGCGCGTGCTGAAGAAGGTCGATCCCGACGCGCCGCATGAGACGCTGCTGGTGCTAGACGCCACGGTGGGCCGCAACGCCCTGGCCCAGGAGAATATCTTCGGCAATACCGCCGGCGTCACCGGCATCGTCATGACCAAGCTCGACGGCACCGCGCGCGGCGGGGTGCTGGTTCCAGTGGCTCAGGCTTCGGACGCGCCGATCAAGCTGATCGGGGTCGGCGAGGGGATCGAGGACCTGCAGGATTTCGACGCCCAGGCCTTTTCCCGCACGCTGGTCGGGTTGGCCGCGGCGTGACCGAGTCACCGCCCAAGACGTCCAAGACCCACGGCGCCATCCGCCTGGTCGTCGACTATGGCGGCCTGGCCGCCTTCGGTCTGGCCTATTTCCTCCGCCTGCGTTTTGTCGCCGCCGCGAGCCCGGTCGGCTGGATGCTGGCGGCCGGCGGCCATGCCCCACGCGACCTGACCGCCGCGACCTGGTGGCTGATGGGGGGATCGGTGGTGTCTCTGCTGGTCGGACTGATCGTCGAGCGGCGGCTCGCGCCCATGCCGCTGATCGCCGGCGCTTTCGCCCTGGTCTTCGGTGGACTGACGCTCTTCTTCCACGATCCCCGCTTCATCAAGATCAAGCCCAGCGTGGTGAACGTGATCTTCGGCTCGGCCCTGCTGATCGGCATGGCGATGGGCCGCAATCCGCTCAGATGGCTGCTGGGCGAGGCGCTCGCCCTGCCCGAGGCGGCCTGGCGCAGGCTCATCCTGCGCTACGCCTTCTATTTCCTGGCCATGGCCGCCCTGAACGAGCTGGTCTGGCGCACCCAATCGGACGCCGTCTGGGTGAACTTCCACGTCTGGGGACAATGGATCTGCGTGATCGCGTTTTCGATCAGCCAGGTCCCCTTCATGATGAAATATATGCAGACAAGAGAGCCGCCGCCGCCGCCCACCGACTAGGCTCATTCGCCGTCATGCAGCGTACACGGAAGGTATGTCTTCAATTCGACATGCAGCCGCGCTAATATAGCGCAGCCAAGCTGGCTGTTTGACTTGGGACCTGGGTGATGGCGAAGCTCAAGACGAAGCCGGGAAGCAAGAAGTCCGGCCGGAAAATCGAGACCGGCAAGGCGCTGGAGCGCTCGCCCAGCCATCTGTTGCACCGGGCCTTGCAGCTGGCTCTGGACATCTATGCCGAGGAGACCGGGCCGGACGCCGTCACCCAGCGGCAATACGCCGTCCTGGCCGCGGTCGCCGCCCATGAGGGCCTGACCCAAACCGACCTGGTGCGCTCGACCGGCATTGACCGCTCGACCCTGGCCGATCTGGTGGCGCGCATGATCGGCAAGACCCTGCTCGCCCGCCAGCGCTCCACCGCCGACGCCCGCGCCAACACCGTCAGCCTGACCGAGGCCGGCCGCGCCGCGCTGGAAGCCGCCAAGCCCAGGGTCGCCGCCGCCGACGCGCGCATCCTCAAACTGTTGCCAACCCGCAAGCGCGACGCTTTCCTGGGCGTGCTGCGCGACATGGGCCGGGTGGCGGAAGCCATGGCCGACGCCGACGACAGCGAGCCGAAACAGAAGAAGAGGAAAAAGGCCAAGCCAGCCAAGGCGGCCAAGCCGCTGAAGCCGGCCAAGATCTCGCGGCCCGCCAAAGCCGCCAAACCGGCCAAGATCGCCGTGAAACTGGCCAAGACCGTGGCCAAGCCGGCAAAGCCAGCCAAGCTGGCCGCGAAACTGGCCAAGGCGCCGAAGTCGGCCAAGACCGCGAAAGCGCCCGCCACCAAGACCGCTAAGGCCAAGAAGCCCAAGAAGGCCGCCCTCGCCCCGGCCTAAGGCCAGCGCTGCTTTTTAATCCGTCATGGCCCGACGTGTTCGGGCCACCCATGGTGGCCGGCCGACGGGTGAGTGGGTGCGGCTGATCGGCTCATCGGCTCATGATCCCCCGCATTCCGCGCCTACGCCGCTCCAGCGGGGGATGACGATTTATTCAGCCGCGTCATCAGGAACGAAACGCCGCTCTAAACCGTGATGTTCAGGATCGATCCCGGCCGGGCCGAACGATCCGGGGCCTGAGCCTCGATCGGGGCGCGGGGCGCTGCAACGGCGGACGCCTGAGTCCGGGTCATCGGCGTGGGCGCCGCGGTTGGCGCCGTCGGCTGTGGGGCCTGGGCTCGTCCCAATGCGGCCTGGAAGAAGGCGCGTTGCGCCGCGGCGCGCGGATCGGCGATCGGCCGCGCGGCGGGGATGGGCTGGCCGGAGATCGGCGGCAGGGCCAAGGCGGAACCTCGTTTGCGACCCGGCTAGCCTTCGTCGGATTATGGTTAACGCCGCCTTAAGGCTGGCCGCCCTCGTGCGCGAGCAGGGCATTGGCGCTGTCCGGGGTCAGCGGCAGGGCGACCTTGGCGGCGATCCGCCCGTCGCGGCCGACCAGGAAGGTCTCCGGCACGCCGGAAACGCCGAAATCCAGGCCGGCATGGCCATCGGAATCGGCGAGTACGGCGGTGTAGGGGTCGCCGTTCTGGGCCAGCAGCGCCTGGATGTGCGCGGGCGTGTCCTTGTAGGCGACGCCGACGATGCGGACGCCCTGCGCCTTTAGGGCCAGCAGCACCGGGTGCTCCTCGCGGCACGGCGCGCACCAGGAGGCGAAGAAGTTGACTAGGCTGCCTGGCGGCGCGGCCACCTTCATGCCGATCGGTGTTCCCCCCGCCAGCGGCGGCAGGCTGTCATTCGGGAGCGGCTGGCCGACCAGGGCGGCGGGCGTATAGTGCGGGTTATGCCGCAGCGCCGAGCCGGCGAAGAGCAGGGCCAGGGCCGCCAGCACGGCCAGCGGTGCAAGCGTGATCCAGCGTCTCATTGGGGCGTGTCCCCCTCTGGTCTGAGCGTCTTGGCCGCCTCGGCCGCGCGCCGCCAGCGCCGCGCGCGCAGCAGGGTGTCGAGGATCAGGACGGCCAGGACCAGGCCGGTGACCGCATAGGCGGGCCAGACGAAGATGGCGTAGCGGCCGGCATCGAAGTCGAACATCACGCCACCGCCCGCATCGCCAGCACCGCCGCGCGCCGCCGCCAGACCTCGCCGCGGATGCGCACCAGCCAGAGCGCGCCAAAGCCGGCCATATAGGCGAAGACCATCAGCAGCAGCGGCGCCAGATAGACCGCCGGCATGGCCGGTCCGCCGGCGCGCAGCAGGGACGAGCCCTGGTGCAGGCTGTTCCACCAGACCACGGAGTAATGCACGATCGGCAGGTTGATCAGCCCGACCAGGGCGAGGATGGCCGCGGCGCGCGCCGCCTTGGCCTCGTCCTCGACCGCGGCTTCGAGCGCCATGTAGCCGATATAGAAGAGGAAGAGCACCAGCACCGAGGTCAGGCGCGGATCCCAGACCCACCAGGTCCCCCAGGTCGGCCGGCCCCAGAGCGATCCGGTGATCAGGGCCAGCAGCGTGAAGCCGGCGCCCAGCGGTGCGGCGGCGCGGGCGGCGGCCGTGGCCAGAGCGTGGCGGAAGACCAGGCTGAGGAAGCTCGCCACGCCGAGGCAGGCATAGACGAACTCGCTCATGAAGGCGGCCGGCACGTGGATGAACATGATGTGGACGGTGTAACCCTGCTGGTAGTCGGGCGGGGCCTGGAAATCGAGCACTAGGCCCGCGGCCGCCAGGACGAGCGCGATGACGCCCAAAAGCGGCGCGGCCCAGCGCGAGAAAGCCATGAACCGATCGGGATTGACGAGGGCCTGGAACATCGTGGGTCAGGATATAGCGTTGCGCGCCGCCGCCGCCATGGCGAACGGGCAAAGGGCGACGGCCGCGAGGCTGTAGGCGGACAGCAGCAAGAGCGGCGTGCGCCAGTCGAGGCCTACGCCGAAGGCCTCGATCGCACCGGCGCCGAAGATCACCGGCGGAGTGAACAGCGGCAGTACGATAAGCGCGATCAGCACGCCCCCGCGCCGGCTGCCCAGGCTGAGCGCCGCACCGACGCCGCCCAGGAAGCAGAAGCTCAGGCCCCCGACCAGGCCGCAGATGACGACGATGGGGGCCAGCCGCATGGGCGCCCCAAGCGCGGTGACGATCAAAGGCGCCAGGAGGGCGAGCGGCGCGGCGATGGCGATCCACTGCGCCAGCCCCTTGGCCAGAGCGGTCATCTCCAGCGGCGCGGGCCCAAGCGCGATCAGGTCGAGCGCGCCGTCCTCGAAATCGCGTTCGAACATCCGCTCCAGCGACAGCAGCGAGGCCAGCGCCAGGACCAGCCAGGCGAAGCCGGGGGCCACACTGGCCATCCGCGCCGGATCGGCGCCAAGGGCGAGCGGCAATAGGCTGGCCATGGCGATATAGAAGCCGAGCGCCAGGAAGGGCCCGCCGCCACCGGCCCAGCTAAGCGCCAGTTCACGGCGGAAGATGAGGGCAAGGCCGCTCACCCGCCGATCTCCACCGGCCGCGCCGTTACCGGCAACGGATCGTGCGCCGCGGCCAGGATCAGCCCGCCGCCGGCCAGGTGTTCGGCCATCAACTCGCCGACCACGGCGCGCTGGTCCCGGTCCAGGGGCGCCAGGGGCTCGTCCAGCAGCCAGAGGCTGCGCGGGCTGGCCGCCAGCCTGGCCAGGGCGAGGCGCCGCCGCTGGCCGGCCGAGAGCTTGCGCACCTGCAGGCCCAAAAGGTTGGTCAGGCCCAGCCGTGCGCAGGCCGACCTGGCCGAGGCGGCCGTGCCCCCGCTCCACAGAACCTGGAATAGCACCTCGTCCCAGGCCGAACGCGACAGCTTCAGTCCGTCCTGGTGGCCGATCAGGTGGGCGTCGCGGGCGATGGCGTCCTCGGGCGGGATCTCGGCGTCGCCGCTTCGGAACACCACCCGCCCGCCGCTCGGCCGGATCAGGCCGGCGATGGCGCGCAACAGGCTGGTCTTGCCGGCGCCGTTGCGCCCGGCCAGGGCCACGGCCTCGCCGGCCTCAAGCGCCAGGTTGAAGCCTGTGATCAGCGGCCGGTCGCCGCGCGCAACCCCCAGGCCTTCAATCGAAACGGCGCTGATCAAAGCCGCCTGCCTTCATGGACGGCGAACGATCTCGGGGCTATGAGGAGCGCGGCCGTGCGGGCCCAACGCCGCGCGAGGCCGGACGCTGTGTGTCCGTCCTTCAATGCGCGCGATCCCGCGACCGGTTTTCGGGCGGCCCAGAGCAGAGAAAGGCCTCCTTCCATGCCATCGAACGACAGCTTGCACACCCGCCGCGACCTCGTGGTGGGCGCAAAGACCTACGCTTATTACAGCCTCGCCGCCGCCGAGGAAGCCGGACTGTCAGGCGTCTCCCGGTTGCCGGTGTCGATGAAGGTTCTGCTGGAGAACCTGTTAAGAAACGAAGACGGTCGCACCACCGGCCCCGACGACCTGCAGGCGCTCGCCGCCTGGGTGGAAAACCGCGGCTCCGTCCAGCACGAGATCAGCTTTCGCCCCACCCGCGTCCTGATGCAGGACTTCACCGGCGTGCCGGCGGTGGTCGATCTTGCCGCCATGCGCGACGCCATGACCCGGCTGGGCGGCAATCCGGAAAAGATCAATCCGCTCAGCCCGGTCGACCTGGTCATCGACCACTCGGTGATGGTCGACCATTTCGGCACCGCCAAGGCCTTCGGCGAGAATGTCGAACGCGAATATGAGCGCAACCTGGAACGCTACCGCTTTCTGCGTTGGGGTTCCTCGGCCTTCAACAATTTCCGCGTCGTGCCGCCCGGCACCGGCATCTGCCACCAGGTCAATCTGGAATACCTGGCCCAGACCGTGTGGAGCGCGCCAGAAAGCGACAATGAAGGCGACGGCGAGCTCGCCTATCCCGACAGCGTCGTCGGCACCGACAGCCACACCACCATGGTCAATGGCCTGTCCGTGCTGGGCTGGGGCGTCGGCGGCATTGAGGCCGAGGCCGCCATGCTCGGCCAGGCCATCCCGATGCTGATCCCGGAAGTGATCGGCTTTCGCCTCGACGGCGCCATGCCGGAAGGCGCGACAGCCACCGACCTGGTGCTGACCGTCACCCAGATGCTGCGCAAGAAGGGCGTGGTCGGCAAGTTCGTCGAGTTCTTCGGCCCGGGCCTCGCCGGCCTGACCATCGAGGACCGCGCCACCATCGCCAACATGGCGCCCGAATATGGCGCCACCTGCGGCTTCTTCCCCATCGGCCAGGCGACCATCGACTATCTGGTCGCCACCGGTCGTACGCCCGAGCGCGCCGCCCTGGTCGAGGCCTATGCCAAGGCCCAAGGCATGTGGCATGAGCCCGGCGCGCCCGAGCCGGTCTTCTCCGACACGATCGAACTGGACCTGGCCAATGTGACGCCGTCCCTGGCCGGCCCGAAGCGGCCGCAGGATCGCGTGGCCCTGACCGACGCGGCGCAGTCCTTCGGCGCGGCGCTCGGCTCGGAGTTCGCCAAGACCGGCGAGCATGCGCGCACCCCGGTCAGCGGCGAGGCCTTCGACCTCGGCGACGGCGATGTGGTGATCGCGGCCATCACCTCCTGCACCAACACCTCCAATCCGAGCGTGCTGATCGCGGCGGGCTTGCTGGCCAAGAAAGCGCTCGAGAAGGGGCTGAAGGCCAAGCCGTGGGTGAAGACCTCGCTGGCGCCCGGCTCCCAGGTGGTCACCGACTATCTGGTCAAAGCCGGCCTGCAAAAGCCCCTCGACGCGCTCGGCTTCAATCTGGTCGGCTATGGCTGCACCACCTGCATCGGCAATTCGGGGCCGCTGGCGCCGGCGATTTGCGAGGCCATCCAGGCGGGCGACCTAGTCGCGGTCAGCGTCCTGTCCGGCAACCGCAATTTCGAGGGCCGGGTGAACCCCGACACGCGCGCCAACTATCTGGCCTCGCCGCCGCTGGTGGTGGCCTATGCGCTGGCCGGGTCGATGAACATCGACCTGACCCGCGAACCGCTCGGCGAGGGCAAGGACGGCGAGCTGGTCTTCCTGCGCGACATCTGGCCGACCACGGCCGAGATCGCCGAGGTGCAGCGCAAGTCGGTGACGCCCGCCATGTTCGCCAAACGCTATGGCGACGTCTTCAAGGGCGACAAGTCCTGGCAGGGCATCAAGGTCGCCGGCGGCCAGACCTATGCCTGGGACCCAGGCTCGACCTATGTGCAGAACCCGCCCTATTTCGAGAACATGTCGATGACGCCGGCGCCGGTCACCGACATCATCGAGGCCCGGGTCCTGGCCATCTTCGGCGATTCCATCACCACCGACCACATCTCGCCGGCTGGCTCCATCCGCGCGGTTTCCCCCGCCGGGCGCTATCTGCAGGAGCACCAGGTCGGCCAGAACGACTTCAACTCCTATGGCTCGCGGCGGGGCAACCACGAGGTCATGATGCGTGGCACCTTCGCCAATATCCGCATCAGGAACCGCATCACCGCCGATATCGAAGGCGGGGTGACCAAGCACTTCCCGTCCGGCGACGTCATGAGCATCTATGACGCGGCCATGCGCTACCAGTCGGAAGCTCACCCGATGGTGATCTTCGCCGGCAAGGAATACGGCACCGGCTCGTCGCGCGACTGGGCGGCCAAGGGGACCAAGCTGCTCGGCGTTCGCGCCGTGGTGGCCGAGACCTTCGAGCGCATCCACCGCTCCAACCTGGTGCAGATGGGCGTTCTGCCGCTGCAGTTCAAAGTCGAGGGCTGGCGCAAGCTGAACCTCACCGGCGAGGAGATCATCACCATCCGCGGCCTGAACGAGCTTTCGCCCAGGCGGACGCTGACGGTCGAGGTCTATCGCGCCTCGGACGGGCGGATCGCCCGCTTCCCGGTCATCTGCCGCATCGATACCCCGACCGAGCTGGACTATTTCAAGGCCGGCGGCGTGCTCAACTATGTGCTGCGCAACCTGGCGCGAGCGGAGGTGGCGGAATAGGGCCTGGGCGCGCCTCACGGAGAT
>CALAEG010000312.1 GCA_937890965.1 uncultured Caulobacteraceae bacterium
GCATCGCCTATGCCGACTCCCTGCGGAAGTACGGCTCGGACAAGCCCGACCTGCGCAACCCGATCGAGATGACGAACGTCACCGAGCATTTCCGCGACTCGGGCTTCAAGGTCTTCGCCGGCCAGATCGCGGCCGACCCGAAGGTCGAAGTGTGGGCAATCCCCGGCCCGACCGGGGGAAATCGCGCCTTCTGCGACCGCATGAACTCCTGGGCGCAGGGCGAGGGTCAGCCGGGCCTGGGCTACATCTTCTGGCGCGAGGGCGAGGAGGGCGGCGCCGGCCCGGTCGCGCGCAATATCGGCCCCGAACGCGCGGACGCCATCCGCGCCCAGCTCGGCCTCAAGGTCGGCGACGCGGCCTTCTTCGTCGCCGGCGACCCCAAGGTCTTCTACAAGTTCGCCGGCCTGGCGCGCACCCGGGTCGGGACGGAGCTCGACCTAGTGGCCAAGGACCGGTTCGACTTCTGCTGGATCGTCGACTTCCCGATGTTCGAATTCAACGACGAGTCCAACCATCTGGACTTCTCGCACAACCCGTTCTCGATGCCGCAAGGCGAGCTCCACGCGCTGGAGAGCCAGGATCCGCTCGATATCCTGGCCTATCAGTACGACATCGTCGTCAACGGGGTCGAGCTCTGCTCGGGCGCGCTGCGGAACCATAAGCCCGAGATCATGCTCAAGGCCTTCGAGATCGCCGGCTATTCGGCCGAGGAGGTCGAGCGCCAGTTCGGCGGCATGCTGAACGCCTTCCGCTATGGCGCCCCGCCCCACGGCGGCATGGCGCCCGGCATCGACCGCATCGTCATGCTGCTGGCCGGGGCGGAGAACATCCGCGAAGTCATCGCCTTCCCGCTCAACCAGCAGGCCCAGGACCTGATGATGAACGCCCCGTCCGAGGTGGCGGACAAGCAGCTGCGCGAGTTGCACATCCGCCTGACGCCGCCGATCAAGGTGTAGGAGAGCGCAGGCTTAGGCGCCCCCTGAAAGCGGACCGCCTGAAGGTCCGTTGAGGGTGGCGAGCAGTCAGAGAACTTGGGCAGCCAGCGGTTAAGGGCTACCTCTGACGAATGGACATCATTGATTTTGATCGCCTGGATGACGCGCAGCGAGAGGAAGCGTCTCGCATCCTGCGCCAAGCCATCTCCGGCCCGTCCTACAAGGGGCCGGGAGAAGCGGAAACAGAAACGGCATCCTTCCTGGCGGGCGCGGAGCGCTTCGCTTTAGCGGCCGTAGACGGCGCAACGGTACGGGGCTGGATCGGTGCGATCCGCGGTTACTCGCACGCTTTGGAACTCCATCCCTTGGTTGTGGACCCGCCGTGGCAGCGCAAAGGAATTGGCCGCGCGCTCGTCGCCGCGTTGGAGGAACGGGCGGCCGCCGAGGGATACCTAGTCGTGCATCTCGGGACCGACGACGAGGTTGGGGGCACCAGCCTGTTCAATGTCGACCTCTTCCCGAACGCACTGGCCAAGCTTGTGCACATCCAACCGTCGCCGTCCGGCCATCCTTTTTTCTTCTACCGAAGCATTGGGTATGAGCCGATAGGACTGCTGCCGGACGCCAACGGCTTCGGTAAGCCAGATATTTTCATGGCGAAGCGCGTTGCGAAGCGGGCGACCGCTTAGGGTCGTTCTCGGCTGTTGATGTAGTTCCACAAACCGGACCTTGGTAGTCACCGTCAATAAGCGATCATCCAACGTCCGCTAAGGCGGCGCAGCCCTACCGGCATGCCGCGATGCGCAGGCCGGCGGGGAGTTTGGTGGATTCGTCGCCGCAGGCGGCGTTTAATTGCGCCTGGTTCAGGCCGACCGCGCGGGCCATCTCGGCGCCGGAGAAGTTGACGCCGGAAAGCTTGGCGCCGCGCAGGTTGGCGCCTTCGAGATAGGCCCCGACGAAGGTGGCGTTGGTCATGTCGGCGCCGGAGAAGTCGGCGCCGGTGAAGCGGCCGCCATAGCCGTTGACGTCGCGCAGGTCGTCGCCTGAGAACCGGCCGTGGTCGAAGACCGAGACGCTGAGATCCGCCTGGCGCAGGCGCGCGCCGGTGAAGTTGCGGCCAGGCAGGTTCTTGTTGCTCAGATCCGCCTGGAACAGATTGCAGTGCGGGCAACTCGCGCCATCCTGCGCACGATCAACCTCGGCGGCGTTCTGTGCGAAGGCGGGAAAGGCCGCGAGAGCGAGCGCGGCGATGAGCGCAACGGATTTCATTTCGGCACACCTCGTGCGGTTCGACCGGAGATCAGCTCGATCGTCGCAAACTTAGGGCCAGTTGGTGAAGAAGGCCCTAGCCCAGGCGCTCGGGCGCCGCGCCGCAGCTGTCGCAGACCAGCCGTCCGGCGCGCCGGACGAGCGAGAGGTCGCCGCAATCGGGGCAGACATCCTCTTCGGTCTCGTTGGCCGCGCGCGCCTCATGCCGTCGCGGCGCGGTCGGCAGGAAGACCAGATTGTCCGGCGCCGAGCCGCGCGAGAAGCCCTTGGAGATGAAACGCGAGGCCGGCACCGCGGTCTCAGCCTCCAGGTTCGCGCCCTCGGACGAGCCCGTGCCCATACCGTCGGCGTTGAACTCGTGCGGGTCGGCATTGGCCAGGTCGTCGCGGTCGAGATAGGAGACCGCCAGTTCGCGGAACAGATAGTCGAGGATCGAGGTCGCCGAGCGGATCGAATCGTTGCCGGTGACCGGGCCGGCCGGCTCGAAGCGGGTGAAGACGAAGGCCTCGACGAACTCGTCCAGCGGCACGCCGTACTGCAGCCCGATCGAGACCGCGATGGCGAAATTGTTCATCAGCGAGCGGAAGGCGGCGCCTTCCTTGTGCATGTCGATGAAGACCTCGCCGAGCTGGCCGTCGTCGTATTCGCCGGTGTGCAGATAAACCTTGTGGCCGCCGACCGAGGCCTTCTGGATATAGCCCTTGCGCCGGTCGGGCAGGCGGCGGCGAATCCGCTCGCGCTCGATGAAGGTCTCGACGATCCGCTCGGTGACGATGGGCGCGGCCGGCGCCGCGGCGGGGCGGCGCTGCGGCTCTTCGACATTGGGCAGGTCGAGGCGGAAGTCGGCGGGCGCCGGAGCGCGTCGCGGCCAGACGGTCCTGGCGGGGGTTTGCGCCGCCGCCGCGATCAAGGCCTGCACGCTCGCCGCGTCGGTCCGCCAGTCGAGGTCGATGGCGGCCAGCGCCGGCGCGTCGGTGAAGGCGTCGCAGGCCGCGTTCATGGCGAGGCGAGCCTCTGGCGTGATCTGGTCGCCGCCGGCCAGTAGCGCCTTGACCTCGGCAGGCAGGGCGCTCGTGGCCAGATCGGGCGCGCCAAGGACGTGGCGTTCGGCGGCCTCGATCTGCTCGGGCGCGAAGCCGGCGATGGCCAGCACGTCGAGATCAGGGTCGTCCAGCGCCTCGGCCGGGGCGCCGAGCACGTCGCGGACGAAGCCCTCACCGACGACTTCCAGCGAAAACGCCTCTCGCAGCGAGCTCGCGACCGGCAGGGCGGCCAGGACGGCGTCGAGTTCGTGGTCGGTGAAGCCGCGCTCGCGCAAGGTCGCCAGGTCGACGCCCGGCGCCGCGGCCAGGTCGCGATGGCCGATCAGGGCCAGCACGGCGTCGTCGGGATTGGCGCCGATGGTCTGCAGACCCTCGATCGCCGCCGAGGACAGGCTGCGCAGCAGGGCGCCGTCGCTGGTCTCCGATACGGCGATGGGGCCGCTCCAGGGCGCGGCGCCGGTGGCGGACCGGCCGAGGCGCAGGGCCAGTTCGGGATCGTCGTAAAGCGCCGTCACCTGCAGGTGGCGCAGGCCATCGCGGCTGGCGGCGGCCAGGGCGTCGGCGAACTTGAGCGCGGTGCGCCGGCCCGTAGCGGTTGAGCGGTCGCAGGCCTGGGCGCGGCGGCTGGTGGATTCCAGCACGGCCTCGCGGCTCCCCGCGAAGGCGGGGCAGGGGCCAAGCACCGCGCTGAGCTCGGCCGAGGCGGTCAGGCCGGCGGCGGCGACCAGGGCGAAGAGGTCGGCCGCCGCGCGCCTGGCCTCGGCGCTGTCATAGGCCAGGCCCTGGCGCGTCAGCCACTCGCTCAGGCCGGCCAGGGTGATGGCCAGCGGCCGGGCCTCGTCGGGCGCGGCCGGGCGGGCGGTGAGTTCGATCTCCAGCGCGACGGCCCATAGGCGTACGGCGCCGGCCAGCCCGTCCATGTCCAGGCGCTCGCCCTGGACGAACCGGTTGATGTCGAGCACCAGACGCGGCGCGGTCTGGGCGGCCTGCGCCAGGGCGGCGTCGCGGGCGTCGAAGGCGATGACCAGGCCGCCGCTCTCCCAGGCCGCCTGGGCGGCGCGCTCGACCGCCGGGGTCGCGGCGGCGATCTCGGCGCGCGCGCAGATCAGCGCCAACTGGGGCGCGCGGGCGCGCGGCGGCTCGGCGGGCGTCTCTTCCAGGTCGCCGAAACGGGCGCGGGCGATGGCGTCGGCGATCAGGGCGTCGGAAAGCCCGGCTTCGCGGGCGGCGCGGGCGGCGCGGGCCAGGGCCAGGTTATGGCTGGGATCGGCGCAGGCCGCGCGGTCGCCTTCGCAGCGCGCCACGGCATCGGCCACCGCCGCCAGCCGCGCCCGGCCGGTGGCGTAGGCGTCCTCGGCCAGGGCGGCGGTTCGACTTTCGCGCAGATGCCTGGCGATCGCCGCCTCGGCGCCTGGGGCGTCCAGCGCGATGGCGGCGGGGCTTGTGGCCACGCGCGGCGCGCCTGGCGCGGCCAGGCCGCCGAACAGGGTCGCGACGATCCCGTCGATGAACTGCCCGGCGTCCGGCAGGCTGTCGAACAGGCCCAGGGACCAGCCCCAGGCGGCCAGGCCCTGGGCGTAGCGCGCCGGGGCATTGGTCAGGACCGCACCGCCAGCCGGGGCGGCGATGGCGAAATCGCTCTGCGGCGGCGGCGCGGGCAGGGCCTCGGCCCAACTCAGCCAGGCGTCAAGCTGGGCGGTGGTCCAGTGCGCCGGCGCCTCGACCTCGACGGTCCCGGCCGGCCGTTCCAGCGTCCGGGTCGCCAGCGCCACAGTTCGACCACCGCTCGACGCCTGCCTGGACTCAAACCGCATGGATTCCTCCGCGAGTGCGGAGCCTAGGCGCGCGCAAATCGGCTCGCAATAGATGTTGCGGCCATGCGACAGCGTATCCACAAGATGTTGTGGAATTTGCAGCTCATCTGGCCGTCCGGTGACCCTGGACGCCGGGCCCGGCGGCGCCTATAGTCCGCGCGTGTTCAAGTCGATCTTCACCTGGTGGAACGGGGCCACTATCGGCATCCGATTCAACATCGGCCGTCGCGCCGTCTTCATCGGCGAAGACGACACCGGCAACCGCTATTACGAATCCAAGGACAACCGCGACAGCTACGACGCGCGCAAGCGTCGCTGGGTGATCTATAACGGCTATGCCGAGGCCTCGAAGGTGCCGCCCGACTGGCACGGCTGGCTGCACTACACCTTCGACGAACCCCCGACCATCGCGCCGCTGAAGCGTCGGGCCTGGGAGAAGGACCACCTGCCCAACCTGACCGGAACGCTGGACGCCTGGCGGCCGACGGGATCGATCGCGCGTACGGGCGAGCGGCCCCGCGCGACGGGCGACTACCAGGCCTGGACCCCGGACTAGACATGGGCCGGGCCGCGCGAAACCTCGCTATCGGCTTCTGCCTGATCGCCGGGATGGCCATCGGCGGCGGCGCCCTGGTCAAGGCGCAGCAGGGCCAGAACACCGTTCACGCCGAATCCGCCACCGTTCCGCCGCCCGACGCCGAGGAGGCGCCGCCGCCGGACGCCGCGCTTTCCGGCGCGGTGGTCATCCCGCCGTCGCCGCCGGCCGAGGCCGCCGACGTCGAGCCGGCGCCGTCCGCTTTGGCCTCATCTGAGTCGGCCGCCAAGCCGGTCGTGCCGCTGAAACGGCCGCGGTATACCTCGGCAGTGCTGCAGGCCCTGGACAAGGTCACCGCCCAGACGCTGCGCTTCGAGGTCCCGATCAACAAGCCGGTGCGCTACAAGAGCCTGATCTTCGTGGTGCGCGCCTGCGAAACCACCGCGACGGACGAGGCCTTCACCGACGCCGCCGCTCATGTCGAGATCGATTCCCAGCCCATCCCGCAGGACGGCAAGGCGCCGCCGCCGGCGCGTCAGGTGTTTCGCGGCTGGATGTTCGCCAACGCCCCCGGCGTCGATCTCTTCCAGCACCCGGTCTATGACGCCTGGCTGATCGCCTGCAAGACCGAGGCGCCGTCGGCATAGGCCGGCAGCCGGTTGAAGTCCGCATCGCCGGCAAGGGCCTGAACCAGACGCTTGCGGTAATGGGCGCGCGGGATGTCCTGGGCCCCGAACTGCGACAGATGGCCGGTAAGGAACTGGGTGTCGAGCAGCTGATAGCGCCCGGCGATCAGCCGCGCCACCAGATGGATCAGCGCCACCTTAGAGCTGTCGCGGGCCAGCGAGAACATGCTTTCGCCGAAGAAGGCCGCGCCAAGGGTGACGCCATAGAGCCCGCCGACCAGATCGCCATCGACCCAGCATTCGACGCTGTGCGCCAGTCCGCGGGCGTAGAGCTCGCCATAGAGCGCCTGGATCGGGGCGTTGATCCAGGTCTCCATACGGCCCGGCCTGGCCTCGGCGCAGGCCTCGATCACGGCTTCGAAGGCGGTGTCGATGCGCACCTGGAAGGCTCCACTCCGCACCGTGCGCGCCAGCCGGTGCGGCACGTGGAAGCCCTGCAACGGGATCACGCCGCGGCGGTCGGGGTCGATCAGGAAGATGCGCTCGTCGTCGCGGGCGTCAGCCATGGGGAAGACGCCGCGCTGGTAGCAGGCGATCAGGTCGTCGACGCTGAAGGCCGCGGCCCGCGGCGCCGTCTGCAAGGGACTAGACCCTTTCTGGTTCAGATGGACTCATCTGAACCAGAAAAAAAATGGTCTAGAATCATAAGGTTAGAGCACTTTTGAGCGGCGAAACCGCCTACACTTTCGCCTAACATGCTCTAACCCTCCGCCTTGATCCACTGTTCCAGCCAGTGGATGTCATAATCGCCGGCGACGATTTCGGGTTGCACCAAAAGGTCCTGAAACAGCGGAATGGTGGTCTCGATGCCGCCGACCACCATCTCGCCAAGGCAGCGCTTCATCCGGGCGATGCATTCGGGCCGGTCGCGGCCGTGCACGATCAGCTTGCCGGCCAGGCTGTCATAATAGGGCGGGAAGTTGTAGCCGGCATAGATCGCCGAATCGAGCCGCACGCCGGGGCCGCCGGGGGCGTGGAAGTCGGTGATCAGGCCGGGCGAGGGGGTGAAGCTGCGCGGGCTCTCCGCATTGATGCGGCACTCGATAGAATGGCCCTCGAAGCTCACCTCTTCCTGCGTGAAGGACAGCGGCAGGCCGGCGGCGATGCGGATCTGCTCCTGCACCAGGTCGATATCGGTGACGAACTCGGTGACCGGATGCTCGACCTGCAGCCGGGTGTTCATCTCGATGAAGAAGAACTCACCGTTTTCGTAGAGAAACTCGACGGTTCCGACGCCCAGATAACCGAAGGTGCGAATGGCCTCGGTGCAGCGGCGGCCGATCATGTCGCGGGTCGCGGCATCGATGGCCGGCGAGGGCGCCTCCTCCATCAGCTTCTGGTGGCGTCGCTGCAGCGAACAGTCGCGCTCGCCCAGATGCACCACCGAGCCGAAGGAATCGGCGATGATCTGCACCTCGATGTGCCGGGGCGTGCTCAGATAGCGCTCCAGATAGACCGAGCCGTCGCCGAACGCCGCCTTGGCTTCGGACTGGGCCGTGGAGATGGCCTCGGCCAGGTGTTCGCGGTCGAGGGCGACCTTCATGCCGCGCCCCCCGCCGCCGGCCGCGGCCTTGATCAGCACCGGAAAGCCGATCTCCTCCGCCGCGGCGAAGGCCTCGGCCTCGTCGTCGATGGCGCCTTCGCTGCCCGGGACCACCGGAATGCCGGCCGCCTTCACCGCCCGCTTGGCGGAGATCTTGTCGCCCATCAGCCGGATATGCTCGGCCTTGGGCCCGATGAAGGTATAGCCGTGCGCCTCGACGATCTCGGCGAAACGGGCGTTTTCCGAAAGAAAACCGTAGCCTGGGTGAATGGCCTGAGCCCCGGTGATCTCGCAGGCGGCGATGATCGAGGGGATGTTCAGATAGCTCTTCGCCGCCGGAGCCGGGCCGATGCACACACTCTCGTCGGCAAGCCGCACGTGCATGGCCTGGGCGTCGGCCTCGGAATGGACCGCCACCGTGGCGATGCCCATCTCCTTGCACGCCCGGTGGATGCGCAGCGCGATCTCACCCCGGTTGGCGATGAGGACTTTCTCGAACATGGCGGGCTACTCGATGACGACAAGCGGCGCGCCGAACTCGACCGGCTGGTCGCCGGTGTAGCTCGGCTCCGGACGTTCTGCCATGACCCCTTCTCCCGACGGACCGGATGGCCCATCGTCGTGCGCCCAGGCCCTATCTA
>CALAEG010000313.1 GCA_937890965.1 uncultured Caulobacteraceae bacterium
CGACGCGCTTGGCCATGGGATGACGCTCGATCGAATCCCGGTTGTGCGCGCGGATGTCGATATCGACGCCGATCACCTTGCCCTTGTCGAGCAGCTGGAGCAGGCAGGCCATGAACAGCACCGAGCCGCCGCGGGCGACGCCGGTCTCGATGATGATGTCGGGTTGCGCGGCGAAGATCACCTCCTGGGTGGCCATGACGTCCGCCGGCATCTGGATGATCGGCACTCCCCACCAACGCCAAAGATAGGCGTAGTCGTGGCGGTCGATGGCGACCAGGGCTTCGACCGAGCGGGCGAACGCGGTTTCGTCGGCGCCCAGCGCGATGGCCTTTTCGCGCCGGTGGGCATCGAACTCAGCGCGGTCGTCATGCATGCCGAAATCCAGGATCGTCCAACATCGCGCCAATAACCCCGAGGGCGCGCTCAGGGCAACCCAATCAGGCCGAGCGCCTGGCCGACAACCGTTGCGTCCCGGCCGGCGCGGTCGAGCCAGGCCAGGCCCTTGGCCAGCTCGCCGCGGTGCTCGGCGCGCGCCTGGTCCAGCACCTGGCGGCGCAGATTGGCGTCATAGGCGTGCTCGGGTCCCTTGGAGTAGCGGCCGAACAGGGGGCTGAGCATCATGGCCTGGAGGTCGGCCTCGGAAGCCGCGCCATGCAGGTGAGCCAGCGCGGCGGAAAGGCCCGCGGCCGGGTTGCTAAGGAAGCGCTCGAAGTCCAGCCAGAGGACGCGGTCCGGGGCTTGCGCCGCCGCCTCGGCCAGGCCGGCCATTTCGCAGGCCCAGCTCATGGCGGCCAGTTCGCCCTCGGACATCTGGTAGAGGCGCCAGGGGCTGGCGCCGATCCGCCGGTGCAGCCGCCGCAGGCGCGACTGGGCCGTGGATGCCAGCTCCTGCCGTGAGGCGGGTCCGCCCAATATGGTCGCCATATAGACCTCGGGCGCCACGGTCATCGCGATCGCGCGCGAGGCGGGCGACCGCGCCATCAGCGAGGCGGCCATCTCGCTGACCAGGCTGGTGGCCTTCAGCAGCGTCTTCTGCCCCGGGTCATAGGTGCGCGCCCATAGCCTGGAAAAGACCTCGACATGCTCGTCATAGGTCTCCTGGCTCCAGGGGCTTTCCGGCGTCGGCAGGTCGAACGCCACCTGGGCCAGCAGCCTGAGGATCGCCGGTTCGCGCAGGGAAAAGACCCGCGGGCTCAAGCCCAGCAGCCGCGCCAGCAGGGTCGAGCCGACATGGCCGATGTGGAAGATGTAGTCGCTCTCGCCCTCCAGCCGCCCGGCCAGCGCCGCCACCGGCGCCCACTGCGCCCAGCCGCCCTCGTCGCCCTGCACGGCCACCCTCTGGTCGAGGAAGCTCGCCTCGGCATAGCGGGCCTGGCTCAGCCGCACGAAATAGACGCTGTCCTGGAAGACGTTGAACGCCAGCGGATAGAGATCGGGATTGGCGCGCAGTTCCGATCCGATCAGGTCCATGCGTCGCCTGATATGCTCATTCCGCCTCGCCCCACATGCGGCGCAGGTTGTTGCGCACATATTCCAGCCGGGTGCGGTTGTCCCAGCTCATGGTCAGGCCCTCGAGCGCGGCGACCTCGTTCAGCTGGTAGAGCAGTTCGCGATGCACCCCGTCGGGGATCATGCTCTCGATGAAGGTCAGGCCCACCAGCCGCTCGCCGCCGGTCACCGGCCTGACCTCGTGCAGGGTGTTGGACGGATAGACCACAGCCGACCCAGCCTTGCCCTTGAACTCGACGCTCTTGGCGCCCAGCCGGATGGAAAGCTCGCCGCCCTCATAGGTATCGGGCGCGCCGATGAACAGGGTGCAGGACAGGTCCGAGCGCAGCGGCCGCGCGCCCACTGGCAGGAAGGCCGCGTCGGAATGGGCGCCGTAGTGCATGCCCGGCGCATACTTGGCCAGGATGGGCGGCGCCAGGACACGCGGGAAGGCGAAGTTGCGGAAATCCTCGATGCGGAAAAGCGCGCCGGCCATCAGCTTGGCGGCCTCCTCCACGCGCGCGTCGGTGGGATCGATCTGCAGGTTCTTCTTCACCTCCGAGTGCGGATTGGTGATCCGCCCGTCGACAAACCGCGACGCCGCCGCAATCGCCCGCAGCCGCCCGACCTCGTCGATGCTCAAGACGTCGTCAAGTTCGAGAAACATCCGCCACCCAATCGCCGCCCGCGACGCTAACAACCGCCGACGGATGCGGCAACCGAAGGAGGGTCCCTCAGTCGGCGAGGATCTAT
>CALAEG010000314.1 GCA_937890965.1 uncultured Caulobacteraceae bacterium
CCGCGCGGCCCCCGCCGATTCAGCCATGCTCCCTCCCCAGGGTTCCAGACCGGATCGTAGAATTGGGAGGTTAAGGGCGCGGTAAGATTGACGCTACGGCGCCGCTTGAGGTGGCCGACAAGGCGGATCAGGTTGGCGAGCGGAATTTCACCGCTTCTCGGCTCGGCTCGACGAGTCCGAACCGATCGGAAGGGACGCTCAACATGGCCGAGACCGCGACCGCCAACAGTGACCAGGTCGCCTACTGGAACGCCGCCGGGGGCGAGACCTGGACCGCCATGCATGACAAGCTGGACGGCCAGATCCAGCCGCTCGGCGAGGCCGCCATCGAGACCCTTGGCTTGCAGGCTGGCCAGCGGGTGGTCGACATCGGCTGCGGCTGCGGCCAGACGACCATCGCCCTGGCCGGGCGGGTCGGCGCGGCCGGATCGGTGCTTGGCGTCGACATCTCGCGGCCGATGCTGGCGGCGGCGCGCCAGCGCCTCGCCGCCCAAGGCCTGGCCCAGGCCAGCGTGGTCGAGGCCGACGCCCAGACTCATCCCTTTGAGGCGGAGGCCTTCGACGCCGCCTTCTCACGCTTCGGCGTGATGTTCTTTGAAGACCCGACCGCCGCCTTCGCCAACATTCTCAAGGGTTTGAAGCATGGCGGACGGCTGGGCTTCGTCTGCTGGCGGTCGGCCGCCGAAAGCGCCTGGATGACGGTCCCGATCGCCGCCGCCCAGTCGCACTTCCCGGAGCCCGCGCCGCCGTCCGACCCCCTGGCCCCCGGCCCGTTCGCCTTCGCCGACCCGGACCGGCTGCGAGCCATCCTGTCGGGCGCCGGCTTCGCTCACGTGACCATCACAGCGCAGGACAAGATGATCGGCGCCCCAGACCTCGACCAAGCCGTCGAGACAGCGCTGAAGGTCGGCCCCCTCGGCGCCCGCCTGCGCGAACAGCCGGACAAGACGCCGACGGTCGTCGGCGCGATCCGCGAGGCCCTGGCGCCCTACCTCACCGCCGACGGCGTCCGGCTGGGGTCAGCGACCTGGATCGTCGGAGCGCGGCGGCCCTGAGACCTCGGGCGACCAAACCAGAACGTCGTTGCCGCGTTTAGGCATCAGCCGCCATCGCCACCCGAGGTTTAGGACCATGCCCGCCAAATTCGCCGCCGCCCTCGGCCTCATCGCCTTCACCGCCGCCAGCGCGGCCGGCGCCGCACCGCGCACTGTGGCCACCGAGATCGTCGGCCAGACCACCCTGACCGTCCAGACCGACGACACGACCCACCAGGGAACCCTGCTGGTCAACAACCGGCCGGTCATCCAGAACCCGAACGGCGCCGTCGGCGTCGATGGCCTCTTCCCCACCCCGGACAAGGTCTACATCCTCGCCGACCTCGGCGAGACCCCGAGCTGCTACCACTACGAGATCGTCACCCTCACCGGCCAGCAATCCACCGTCTCACCCCAATTCGGCAACTGCGACTTCGCCTCGGGCTATCTGGTGAAGGACGTGTTGCATGTGAGCCTGCGATCGACCGCGGCCACGGCGACGCTGAAAGCCAGCGCGGCGCAGACTTACGACGGCCAGACCCTGCGCTGACGGGCCACGACGAGCGACTGCGCGACTGGTGCGGGCGGCCGGGGTCGAACCGGCACGGGGTTGCCCCCAACGGATTTTAAGTCCGTTGCGTCTACCTGTTCCGCCACGCCCGCAACGTGGCCACCTTAGCGGCGCCGGCGCGCTAAGGCCAAAGGGCTAGAGCCAGCCGCGCCATTTGAACCAGATCAGCGGGATGATGGTCGACAGCACGATCATGCCGATGCCCCACTGGTAGCCGTAGGGCCAGTTGTATTCCGGCATGTTGCGGAAGTTCATGCCGTACCAGCCGGCCACCAGGGTCGGGAAGATGCCGACCACCGAAAACACCGTCAGCACTTTGAAAATGTCGTTCTGCTCGATGCCGATGAAGCCGACGATGGCGTCGAGCAGGAACTGGACCTTGTTGGACAGGTGCTCCTCGAACAGGTTCAGCGAATCGATGTCCAGGCCGACGGCCTTCAGCCGGGTGAGGTATTCCGGCCCGATCCAGCCCTTGGCGGTTTCCTGGGCGAAGCCGGCGATGCGCCCGACGCCAAGCATGCCGTCGCGGATGATCGAGATGCGCTCGCCGATGCGGCCGAGACGCCCCAGCAGCGCGCGCAACTGGGTGTTGGAACGGGCCACCCGGCGTATCTGTTGCGGCGAGGCGCGGAAGACGCCGTGGGAGATCGCATCCAGTTGCTCGCGCGCCTGTTCCAATATGTCGGCCTGGCGGTCGACAAAGGCCTCGAGCAGGGCGGTGAAGATCTCGATGGCGTCGTGCTTGTGGCCGGGCGGGCAGGCGCGCGCGGCGGTGGCCTCGAACGCCTTCAGCGCGCCGAAGCGCACGGTGACCAGCAGCTTGGGCGTCAGGATCATGCCCACGTGCGACACCCCCGGATGGTCGGTGTCGGCGTCGACCACCACCGGGCAGGACAGTTGCAGCTTGTCGCCGTCGACGATCAGCTGGCTGGAGCGCTCGATGGCGCTCAGCTCGTCGAGCGTCGGCAGGCGGTGGCCGGTGAAGTCCTCAACCAGGCGGATCTCGGTCTCGGTGGGGCTGAGCAGGTCGATCCAGGCCGTCTCGACGGCCGGCTTGGCGCCGGGCGGATGCAGATTGAGCATCAGCCGGCCTTTTCCGGCGGATCGGGCAGGATGTTTTCGACGCCGACCGCGGTCAGCGCGGCGATCAGCGCCTCGACGGTGGCGGCCACCTCATCGGCGTCACGGCCGCGGATGACCAGGTTCGAGCCATAGCCGGCCTCGCCGTAAAAGGGATAGGAGCCCAGCGACAAGTCCGGATGCGCCTTGGCGATGGCTTCCAGCGGCGCGGCGATGACGCCCTCGCCGGAGCCGGTGACGCGAACGGTGCGGGCGATCACCACCTTGCCGGTGCGCAGGCGGGGCCCGACATCCTCCATCATGCCGCGCATGATCTGCGGCACGCCGGCCAGCACGAAGACATTGCCGATCTGGAAGCCCGGCGGGCCCTGCACGGCGTTCTTCACCAGGCTGCCGCCCTCGGGCACGCGGGCCATGCGCCGGCGCGCGGCGTTCAGCTCGCCGGCCCAGCGCGAGGTCATCATGGCGATGATGTCGGGGTGCTCGTAGAGGCTAACGCCAAAGGCCTTGGCGACCGAATCGGCGGTGATGTCGTCGTGGGTCGGGCCGATGCCGCCGGTGGTGATGACATAGTCGTAGCGCCCGCGCAGATGGTTCAGCGCGGTGACGATCTCGTCCTCGATATCGGGCACGACGCGCGCCTCGGCCAGGTCGACGCCGTATGTGCCGAGGTATTTGGCGATGAAGTTCAGATTGGTGTCTTGCGTGCGGCCGGAAAGGATCTCGTCGCCGATGATCAGCACGGCGGCGGTGACACGATCGCTGCTCGCCATGATCTACCGCCTCTGGACGCTCTGGGCCTTCCCCGGCAATAGGGCGCCCATGCTTTTGCCGCAACCGATGCTGCGCGGGGTGCTGGTCAGCCGCTACAAGCGCTTCTTCGCCGACGTGGCGCTGGACGATGGCCGCGGCCTCACCGCCCACTGCCCCAATCCCGGCGCCATGCTGGGGATGAATGCGCCGGGGTCGGTGGTGTGGGTTTCGCGCTCGGACGATCCCAAGCGCAAGCTGGCCCACACCCTGGAGCTGATCGAGGTCGATGGCGGGCTGATCGGCGTCAACACGATGCTGCCCAACCGCCTGGTCGCCGAGGCGCTGGCCGCCGGCGCCATCCCGGAACTGGCCGGCTACGCGAGCACCCGTCGCGAGGTGAAGTATGGCGACAACAGCCGGGTGGACTTCCTGCTCGAAGCGTCCGACCGGCCGGCCTGCTGGGTCGAGGTCAAGAGCGTCACGCTGAGCCGCGGCGGCGGCCTGGCGGAATGGCCGGACTGCGTCTCGGCGCGGGGCGCGCGGCATGTGGCGGAGCTCGAGGCCGTGGTGGCCAGGGGTGATCGCGCCGTGGTGCTGTTCCTGGTGCAGCGCAACGACTGCGACCGGTTCGCGCTGGCGGAGGATTTGGACCCGGCGTTCAGCCGCACCCTGGCCAGGGCTGTGGCGGCTGGCGTCGAGGTGCTCGCCTACGGGTGCGCGGTTGGGCCGGATCGGATCGGCATCGGGGGGCGACTTCCGGCGATCATCGCCAGCTAAACACCGTCATGGCCCGACTTGTTCGGGCCACCCATGAGCGCTCACGTTCGAAGGTGATCATGGGCGGATAAGCCGGACTTAGGAGTCCTCACGTTCGCCGGTGACCATAGGTGGCCCGAACAAGTCGGGCCATGACGGTGGGGGTTAGCTGTCTCCCCGCCCGTTGAAGTTTTGTGTTAGGGTTGCGACATAGGCTGGGACAGCAATCGGGTTGGCGGGCCGACCCTGGGATATTCGCAATGACCGACACAGAGGTGATCGCGACCGCGCCGGCCAGCCGGCGCAGTTCGATGATCAAGATCCACTCAGCGGAAGACTTCGAAGGCATGCGCCGCGCGGGCCGCGTCGCCGCCGAATGCCTCGACATGCTGACCCCACACGTCAAGCCGGGCGTGGTCACCGACGACCTCGACAAGCTGGCGCGCGAGTTCACGCTGGATCACGGCGCCGTGCCCGCCTGCCTGTTCTATCGCGGCTATTCCAAGACGGTCTGCATCTCGCCCAACCATGTGGTCTGCCACGGGATTCCGGGGCCGCGGACGCTGCGCGACGGCGAGATCGCCAATATCGACGTGACCTGCATCGTCGACGGCTGGCACGGCGACACCAGCCGCATGTACCTGGTCGGCGACGTGCCGGCGCGGGCGAAACGGCTGGTCGACGTGACCTATGACGGCTTCGAACGCGGCCTCGCCATGGTCAAGCCGGGCGCCCATTTCGGCGACATCGGCCACGCCATCCAGGCTTACGTGGAAAGCCAGCGCTGTTCGGTGGTGCGCGACTTCTGCGGCCATGGCGTCGGCCGCGTCTTCCACGACGCGCCGAACGTGCTGCATTTCGGCCGCCGCGGCGAAGGCGCGAAGCTCGAGGCCGGCATGGTCTTCACCATCGAGCCGATGGTCAATCTGGGCAAGTACCAGGTGAAGCTGCTCTCCGACGGCTGGACGGCGGTGACCCGCGACAAGTCGCTGTCGGCCCAGTGCGAGCATTCGATCGGCGTCACCGAGACCGGCGCGGAGGTGTTCACCGCCTCGCCCGCCGGCCTGTTCCGGCCCGTCACCTAAGCGCTGACCTTCAAACAGCCGCGACGCCCGCGTTGACTCCTTGGCGGGCGATATTATACTTGACGTACCCCACCTCGGTGATAGTGTAATTCCCATAAGGAGTTACCGCCGTGTCAGTTCTCTCAGCGCCGCACTTCCACAACGAAAAAGCCGCTTACGCCTATGTCGAGGCGCGCCTTTGGCCAGAAGGCCCGATCTGCCCGCACTGCGGCGGCGTCGAGCGCATCAGCAAGATGGGCGGCAAGTCGACCCGGATCGGCGCTTACAAGTGCTACCAGTGCCGCAAGCCCTTCACCGTGAAGATCGGGACCATCTTCGAGGCGTCGCACGTCCCGATGCGCTACTGGCTGCAAGCCATCTATCT
>CALAEG010000315.1 GCA_937890965.1 uncultured Caulobacteraceae bacterium
CACCTCCGGCGAGGAGTCAAAGTACCGAAATGGGTTGGTCGATTTGGCCATGGCCCTGGGGTAGCCCGCCGCCAGTTAGCCTGTCATGAATTTTTGGTCTGACAACACCGCCCATGCAAACCGAACAGCTGTTGACGCGTTCTCTACGCACGACATGGAGCGCGTCATGAATGGTCGTTCGCCCGGCGAGTCTGGTCGCCGCTATAACCGAGACGAGGATTTGAGGGTACCCGAGGAGCAGGGAAAGCCGCCCCGGCCGGCAACTGAACCGAAAGGTTCGGAGGGGTCGTCGAAGGGCCCGAAAACGTTGACCGATCCTGCGACCGGGGAGAGTTCACCCCGCCGATGACGTGTCTTCGATGGCCTCGACATCGACCAAACACCCCGGCGGGAGCGTCTCTCCCGGTAGATTTGGCGGCTGACGAGATGGCGCTCCTGACTGAAATGGTTGTGGACCGAGGCGTGAACCGAGGCTGTGGATCGGCGCCGAAGCGGGACCCCGGCGCTGCGAAAGCTAAGTACCTGATGGACCTCGGCAAATCAGGTTGGCGGAGGGGTCCCGGCGGCGCCGATCGCGGGCAGGTAACTTTCCGGCAAATCCGCAAATTCAATCACTTGCCCCTTGTTGGACGGGGCCCGATTGGACGCTTATTCACAGTCATGGGCTAAAGCCAGGTTGGGTTTGGGCGACTTGCGCCTTGACGGAGACGAGTTCTCCTGGACTGACAGCACCCGCGAAAGAGCTTCGAGACGCAATGCTCCGGCAAGTTAGCAGCCTCAATCAACCCGAAGAACAGCTCCAACCCCTGAAGCGGCGAATAGCCATCGCCATTCCCGCGCGGAACGAGGCGCGAGTGATTGACGCTTGCCTGGACCATGTCGCTCGCATGCAGGAAGACCAAAGAGTGCTCGGTTTGTCGGTTTCGGTGCTCGCCAACAACTGTGACGACGAGACCGGAACGCGCGCCCGTGAATTTGCAAACATGTGGAGCGGAAACTGCGAAGTCCTCACGGTCACTTTGCCGCCGGCACGCGCTCACGCCGGGTGGGCTAGGCGTTTAGCGTTGGATGCGGCCGCACGAAACCTGGCCAACCCGGAAGACGTATTGCTGTGCACCGATGCTGATAGCTTGGTGGCTAAAGATTGGGTCTCCCGAAATCTCGATTACCTCGACCAGGGCTACGATGCGGTGGCTGGGCGGGCGCGTTTCAATCCACGCGAGCGCCGTCACATGGCGCGGGCATTCCGTGCGAGGCTCGCCGCGATCAAGGGCTACGAAGCGGCCCTTGCCTATCTTAGAGCCGCTCGGGATCCGGCCGAGCCGTGGCCACGCCATTTCGATGAGGGGGGCGCCAGCATCGCAGTGACGCTCGACGCCTATTGCAGGATTGGCGGCGCGCCTACACCGCCGCTTGGCGAGGATCGAGCCTTGTTTGATGCTATACGACGCGCTGGGGGCCGCGTGCGCCATCCGACCGACGTGCGAGTTCTGACCTCTCCGCGCCTGGTCGGACGGGCGCGTGGCGGCGCATCGGACACGCTGGCCCGATGGAGCGTTCAGGCGAGCGACGTCCCGATAGACGGATTGATGCGGGTTGATGCTGCACTGGGCGAACCACACGGCGATGCCTCCCCTCTCTCGTTCGCCGCCCTGAGTTCGGAGGTGAAGTATGCCCGCACCCTCGTGGCCTCAGCGAGACGGGCTGCGCAATCCTGCGAGCCGGCGCCAGAGGTCGAGGCGGTAGGCGTCGTGACGCTCCGAGCGTTCAACAGAGAACGTTCCGCTTAGAACGTCCTCCAGCGCGGCGACGGCATCGTCGCCCGACCTGGGATAGTCAGTTTCCCCTAACCAGTGGACGAGCAGCAAGCGACCGCCAGGCTCCAACGTGCGCAATATGGCCTCTGCCACGGCCGCAAGATCAGCATCGTCCCAAAAGTAGACGACCTCAGAAAGCACGATCAGGTCGAACTCGCCCACGAAACTGTCGCGGGCGCTTCTCACGAGCATAAGCTCGACATTGGGCAAATCGGCACAGCGCGTGCCCGCGCGCTCCAGCGCAATCTTCGAGATGTCGGTCGCGATCAATCGATCGCAGTGGGCGGCTAACTTGCGAGTGAGCACCCCAATCGAACAGCCGAGCTCAAGAGCGCGCTTGCTCCGCTCATCGCCTAGCGCCGCCAGGGTCCGCTGATACTTGCCCGCCTCATACTCGCTCGTCTCAAGGCTCCAGGGATCGATTTCTCTGCCGTAAAGCTCCTCGAAATAAGCGGCATCCAACGAACGCGAGCGCCTCATGCGGCCTCCAGATAGATCTCGACTGGACGATCGGTTAGCGCCGCGAGATTAGGCGGAATGCGAAATGCGTCGGTAGTGTCTGAGATGAGGCCGGTCATCTGCGTCCGATGGCAGGCCAGAGCAGCGCGTCGCCTGGCGACGGTGTCCGGGCAAACGAGACTGCGAACCAACCTTCCTGGGGAAATCTCCGGTCGGCCCCAGCCCCAGACCAGATAATCGAGCCGCCTTGGCAACGACGGTAGCTGCTGCGCCAAGTCGTCGGCTAAGCGCGCGGCGGCGACATGATCGCAATGCGGCTCACCGGCCCAAGTCGCCCACAAACTGCGCGGCCGCAAGCCGGCGCACCAGCCCGTCAGCTCATCGATCGTTGCTTGACAACGAGGGTCGTCGCGCGCCGAGGGTGCGCCGTCGGGCCACCGAAGAAAGCAGACATCGCCGGAAGAAACGCCGAGAACCCGGAGGGCCTCAAGCGCCTCGAGCTTGCGAACGGCGGCCAAGCGCCTTGGAGACCAAGTTGCGGAGCCAGGGTGAGATCCGGCGCCATCGGTCAGGTAGGCGACCCGCGGACGCAGGCCAAGATCACTAGCCGTCGCGATCAGACCGCCGCACCCAAGTGTCTCATCATCGGGGTGTGGAACTAGGATCAGCATGGGCGACAAGGTTTTGAGCGTCCTCTCATCCATTGCCTGGCTTCGAGCCCGCAGCTCGGACCAAAGCGTCTCCCCCAGGGACGTCACCATAATGGGTCGTCGCTCCAGCGATCGCGCTCCAAGAAGGCCGCCGCGGCACGATCCAATGCCTGATCTGGCGCGGGTTGGCGCAGGTACATGGCAAGGTCACCTAAGGAGTTCCGGCGATTTAAGAAGACAGTGTCGAACCTCGTGGCGCCCGGCCGCTCCGCGACCTGCCCAGCTTGCCGGAAAGCGGCCTCTGGCACGCAACCCATAGCCCGGACTCCAGATCTCATCGAGCTCTCAGTCATCCCAACGCGACGGCGCCCCTTGGCCCGAGAGAAGGGATTGGAAGCCCACAAAACTCGGGCGATCGCCCTGATTTCGACATTTACCCTAAGCGGCAGGAATCGTCGTCCAGAACGTGCCGCTCTTCCATTTCTATCAGCGACAGCTCGGTCAGGCGCCGCTCGAGAGCTGTCTTGGCCTCGCTCATGTGAAGAGGTCCGTCATGACGATATCGATCTGGTGAGTCTTAACCAGCCGAAGCGCCTCGGCCCCGTTTGCGGCCTGGAACATGTTGCGCACGCCGATGACGCCCAGGACCTCGGTCATCCCCCTGCCCTAGCTGCGGACTGTTAGCGCCGGCCTAATTTTGCTCTGACAATGCCGGGCCAGAGCAATATCCACTCAGGTTGGACCGAGGCGGCCACCTCGTTACTTCTCCCCTCGCGGGAGAAGGGTCGCTGTGGCGGGCTCCGGACCACTTGGATTCAGGGCTCCATCCTCCGCTTGCCCCATTGCCTGGCCCGGCCGTAACGTCTGGCCATAATTTCAAAATCGATTGGAGGAACGGACATGGGATTGCTGGATGGGAAGGTGGTGCTGGTCACCGGCGGCGGGCGCGGGATCGGACGGGAAACGGCGATCATCGCCGCTCGGCAGGGCGCCAAGGTGGTGGTGAACGATCTGGGCGGCGACCTGCACGGCGAGGGCGCCGACAAGGCCCCGGCTCAGGAGGTGGCGGACCTGATCAAGGCCGCCGGCGGCCAGGCGGTGGCCAATACCGAGAGCGTCACCGATCTCGCGGCCGTCGGCCGCATGGTGCAACAGGCCATGGATGCGTTCGGCGGCCTGCACGCGGTCTCGAACCCCGCCGGCATCCTGCGCGACCGCATGGCCCACAACATGACCGAGGACGAGTGGGACGCGGTCATGACGGTGCATCTG
>CALAEG010000316.1 GCA_937890965.1 uncultured Caulobacteraceae bacterium
CGTGTCGCCGCCGAGGTGGAGCTCGCCCCGGCTCACGGCAACGGCGGCAACAATTTCAAGATCAATCTGACCTGCCGGTTGATGACCGCGGTCATTCAGGACGGGCGCCGCTGATGTCCACCACCCTCGCCGACTATGCCGCCCCCAACCCGATCAGCCGCAATCGCTCCGGCATCATCGGCCGCGCCGTCGACCGCTATGAAGGCCCGCTGAAGGTCAGCGGAACCGCGCCCTATGCCTACGAGGTCGAGACCCCGTCGCCGCCGGTCTATGGCGTTGTGATCGGCGCCGAGATCGCCTGCGGTCTGGTCACGGCCGTCGACGATGCGGCGGCGCGCGGCGCGCCCGGCGTCAAGCTGGTCTGGCACGCCTTCAGCCGGCCGGAGAACCAGCCGGAAATGGGCGCGCGCTCCTATGTCGGCAGTCAGCACGGCGCCAAGCCGGTGTTCGCCGAACCCAATATCCGCTTCTTCGGCCAGCCGGTGGGCTTCGTGGCCGCCGACACGCTTGAGAACGCGCAGGCCGCCGCCGACCTGATCCGCGTCACCTATGACGAGACGCCCGGCGACTATCGGTTCGACCCGGTCCGGGGCGAACCGGTCGACGGCGAATCCCGCGTCGGCGATTTCGAGGCTGCCTTCGCCGCGGCCCCGGTGCAGTTCGACGAGGTCTACACCACCCCGATCGAGAACCACTGCCAGATGGAGCCCTGCGCCACCACCGCCTGGTGGACCGACGGCGCGGTGACGGTCCACACCTCGGTGCAGATGATCAAGCCGCCGCAGCACCTGCTGTCGGAAACGCTGCAGATCCCGCGCGCCAACGTGCACCTGTTGTCGCGCTATATCGGCGGCGGCTTCGGCGGCAAGGGCTCGACCTATGAGGACCTGGAAATGGCCGCGCTCGCCTCGCGCGAGCTGGACCAGCCGGTCAAGATCGCGCTTACCCGCCAGCAGATGTTCAACGCCACCGTTCACCGCCCGGCCACGGTCCAGCGGGTGCGGCTGGGGGCTACGGCCGAAGGCGTGCTGACCGCCTTTGGCCTGGAAGCCGACACGCACTGCGCACGCAATGCGCCGTTCGTCGAACGCGCGGCCAACTTCAGCCGCGGCCTCTATGCCGCGCCGAACCGGCTGACCGGCCATACCCTGCACAAGCTCGACATCGCCGTGGCCAGCGCCATGCGCGCGCCGGGCGAGGCCTCGGGCATGCTCAGCCTGGAATGCGCCATGGACGAGCTGGCCGAACGGGTGGGTCTCGATCCCATCGAGCTGCGCATCAGGAACGAGGCGCATGTCCACCCGGAGACCGGCCATCCGCACTCGGCGCGGCAGTTGATCGAATGCATGACCGACGGCGCCGAAAAGTTCGGCTGGGACAAGCGTAAAGCCAAACCCGGCCAGATCCGCGATGGCGAATGGCTGGTGGGTCTGGGCATGGCCGCCGCCATTCGCGGCAACTTCCTGCTGCCGGCCAAGGCCGCCATGCGGGTCGAGGCAGACGGACGGGTCATGGTGCGCCAGGGCATGACCGACATCGGCACCGGCTCCTAC
>CALAEG010000317.1 GCA_937890965.1 uncultured Caulobacteraceae bacterium
GCCGAAGCTCAGCTATGAGGCGGTTGACTTCGCCTATGGCGCCGGCCCGCAGGTGCTCAATGGGATCTCGTTCGAACTCGAGCCGGGCCAGGTTCTGGGCCTGCTCGGCCGCACGGGCGGCGGCAAGACCAGCCTGATCCGGCTGCTCTGCCGCCTGCACGACCCGAGCGGCGGCGCGATCCGGCTGGATGGCCGCGATATCCGCGAGGCGGGGCTGGATCAGTTGCGGCGACGGATCGGCGTCGTCGGCCAGGACGTTCTGGTGTTCACCGCCAGCGTGCGCGACAATGTCAGCCTGTTCGACGGAAGCGTCGCCGACGCGCGCATCGTCGAGGTGCTGGGGGACATCGGTCTCGGCCCCTGGCTGGCGCGCCAGCCGCGCGTGCTGGATACGATCGTTGCCGGCGCCGCGGGGTTGTCCGCCGGGGAGGGCCAGCTGCTCGCCTTCGCCCGTATCTTCCTGAAGGATCCCGGGCTGGTGGTGCTGGACGAAGCCTCCTCACGCTTGGATCCGGCCGCCGACCGCCTCGTCGAGCGGGCTATGGACAGGCTGCTGAAGAGCCGGTCGGCGATCATCATCGCCCACCGGCTTGAGACCATCCGCCGCGCCGACCGGGTCCTGATCCTCGAAGCCGGCCGCGTGGTCGAGCAAGGCGATCGCGCCGCCCTGGCCGCCGACCCGGCCTCGCGGCTCGCCCGGCTGATGGCCGCAGCCGGCGATGGAGCCCTGGCATGAGCGCGAGCGCTTGGCGCCATGGATTGCGGATCGTGGCGGCGCGGCCGCTCACCTTCGCCGTCTATCTGGCGCACTACCTGGTCTTCTACACCCTGCCGCTGGCAAGCGGCCTCATCCTGCGCGCCGTGTTCGACGCGCTCAGCGGGCGCGCGCCGGCCGGCCCCAACGTCTGGAGCCTAGTGGCGCTGATGGCCGGGGTGGAGGTGGCGCGGCTTGTGGTGATCTATTCCACCGTGCGCTTCGGCCAGGGCTTCCACCTGGGCCTGGCGGCGCAGATGCGCGGGGCGATGCTGGACTGGCTGGTCGCGGGTCGCGGCGCGCGGGCGGGTGTCGGTTCGCCCGGCGAGGTGGTCAGCCGCTTTCGCGACGACGTCGAGGCCATGGACGACTTCATGGAGGCCTGGATCGACCTGAGCGGCGAGATGCTGCTCTGCCTGGGCGCGCTCGCCATCATGTTCAGCATCAACGCCGCCATCACCGTCGCGGTGGTCCTGCCCCTGATCGGCATCGTCACCCTCACTGACCGCCTCACCGGGCGCATCCAGCGGCTGCGGGCCGCCAGCCGCGCGGCGGGCGCTCAGGTCGCCGGCTTCATCGCCGAGGCCTTCGGCGCCGTGCAGGCCCTGCAGGTCGCCGCCGCCGAGGATCGGGTCGTCGCCCATCTGGACGAGTTGAACGAGGCGCGGCGGCGGACCGCGCTCAGCGACCGGCTGCTCAGCGCTATCATGGACGGTCTCGCCGCCAACATCGCCGGCGTCGGCATGGGCCTGGTGCTGCTGCTGGCGGCCGACGCCATGCGGCGCGGCGCGTTCAGCGTCGGCGATTTCGCCCTCTTCGCGTCCTACGTCGGCCTGGCCGGCGGCGGGCCGCGGTGGATCGGCCGCATCCTCGCGCGGCGCCGGCAGGCGGAGGTCTCCATTCTGCGGATGCAGGCGCTGATGAGCGGCGCCGAACCGCTGGCCCTGACGGCGCGCGCGTCGCGCGCACCCCACCCCGTCCACGCCGCGCCGCTGCAATCACTCACCGTTCGTGGTCTCGGCTATCGCTGCCCAGCCAGCGAGCGCGGGATCGCCGACATCGACCTGACCCTGGCCAAGGGCGGGTTCACGGTGATCACCGGCCCGGTCGGCGCGGGCAAGACCACGCTGCTGCGCTGCCTGCTCGGCCTGCTGCCCATCGATGCGGGCGAAGTCCGCTGGAACGGCGAGCCTGTCGAAGACCCCGCCAGCTTCATGGGACCGCCCCGATGCGCCTACACGCCCCAGGCGCCACGCCTGTTCAGCGAGACGGTGCGCGACAATATCAGCATGGGCCATGCTGCGTCGGACATTGAGATCGCCGCGGCGCTCGACCTGGCCATTCTCGACGGCGATGTCGTCCGGTTGGGCGGCCTGGACACGCCGGTCGGCGCCCGAGGAGTCACCCTCTCCGGCGGCCAGATCCAGCGCATGGCGGCGGCGCGGATGTTCGTGCGCGACGCTGAGCTGATGGTCTTCGACGACCTGTCGAGCGCGCTCGATGTCGAGACAGAGCAGCGGCTGTGGCAGGGACTCGCGAACCGCGCCGACCTGACCTGCCTGGCGGTCTCGCATCGCCATGAAGCCTTCCGCCGCGCCGACCAGATCCTGGTCATGGATCACGGCCGCGTTGTCGCGCGAGGCGCCTATAAGGCGCTGCTCGCCGCCGGAAGCCTTCCTTCTCCCGCAAGGGAAGAAGAGACATAATAGTCCGGTCAAGCCGGTTCGGTGAGAACGATGCAGCGCACCGCCCCCGGCCTCGGTTGCGACGCAAAACAGCGCGTGCTATCAGGCGCGCGGCTTAGGGCCAGGGGCGTTTGTCGCTCCGCCGGTTCGCGTGCTTTCCAAGCGCAATCAAGCCTTTCTAGGCCGCTCGCGGGTCTTCGCCGGCGGCTCGGCGGACTTAAAATTGGCGGATTGAAGAGTGGCCAACGATTCCAAGGCTGGCGAGGTGGGCGCGCGCTATGCATCGGCCCTGTTCGATCTGGCGAAAGACGGCCGTGAGATCGCGACCGTCAGCGCCGATCTGAAGTCGCTGAAGACCATGATCGCCGAGAGCGCCGACCTGCGCATCCTGCTGGCCTCGCCGGTGTTCGACGCCGAGGACAAGGCCAAGGGCCTGGCCGCCATCGCCGACCGCGCCGGCTTCAGCCCCCTGACCAAGAAGTTCCTCGGCCTGCTGGCCGGCCAGCGCCGCGCCTCCGCGTTGCGCGATGTGATCACCGCCTTCGAGGCTCTGGCGGCCGCCTGGCGCGGCGTCGTCGCGGCCCAGGTGACCACCGCCATACCGCTCAGCCCGGCCCAAACCAGCGGCCTTGCCGCCGCGCTGCGCCAGGCGCTGGGCGCCGACCCTGAAATCGAGACCCGCGTCGACCCCGCCATATTGGGCGGAATCAAGGTGCGCGTGGGCTCGCGCCTCTACGATGCTTCGCTGAAGTCGAAGCTCGACTCCCTCAAATTCGCCCTGAAGAGAGCGTAGCCAATGGACATCCGCGCCGCCGAAGTTTCGGCCATCCTGAAATCCCAGATCGCCAATTTCGGCGAAGAGGCTGACGTCTCCGATGTCGGCCAGGTGCTGTCGGTCGGCGACGGCATCGCCCGGGTCTTCGGCCTGGATAAGGTCGAGTCCGGCGAAATGGTCGAGTTCACCAAGGCCGGCGTCAAAGGCATGGCGCTGAACCTCGAGCGCGACAATGTCGGCATCGTCATCTTCGGCGAAGACCGCGCCATCAGTGAGGGCGACGAGGTCCGCCGCCTGAACGAAATCGTCGACGTGCCGGTTGGCAAGGGCCTGCTCGGCCGCGTGGTCGATCCGCTTGGCAATCCGATCGACGGCAAGGGCCCGATCACCAATGTCGCCGAACGCCGCCGGGTCGACGTCAAGGCGCCCGGCATCATCCCGCGCAAATCGGTTTCCGAGCCGATGTACACCGGCCTCAAGGTGATCGATTCGCTCACCGCCATCGGCCGCGGCCAGCGCGAACTGATCATCGGCGACCGCCAGACCGGCAAGACCGCCGTGGCGATCGACACCATCCTCAATCAAAAGCAGATCAACGCCTCGGATAACGAGAGCGAGAAACTCTACTGCATCTATGTCGCCATCGGGCAAAAGCGCTCGACCGTGGCCCAGATCGTCAAGACGCTCGAGGAGCGCGGCGCGCTCGACTACACCATCGTGGTCGCCGCCACCGCCTCGGAACCGGCCCCGCTGCAGTTCCTCTCGGCCTTCTCCGGCTGCGCCATGGGCGAGTGGTTCCGCGACAACGGCATGCATGCCCTGATCATCTATGACGACCTGTCCAAGCAGGCCGTCGCCTATCGGCAGATGTCGCTCTTGTTGCGCCGCCCGCCGGGACGCGAGGCCTATCCCGGCGACGTCTTCTATCTGCACTCGCGGCTTCTGGAGCGCGCGGCCAAACTCAGCGACGAGTTCGGCGGCGGCTCGCTGACGGCGCTGCCGATCATCGAGACCCAGGCCAACGACGTCTCGGCCTATATCCCGACCAATGTGATCTCGATCACCGACGGCCAGATCTTCCTGGAAAGCGATCTCTTCTACCAGGGTGTCCGTCCGGCCATGAACATCGGCATCTCGGTCAGCCGCGTCGGCGGCAACGCCCAGATCCGCGCGATGAAACAGGCCGCCGGGCCGCTGAAGAGCGAGCTGGCCCAATACCGGGAAATGGCCGCCTTCGCCAAGTTCGGCTCCGACCTCGACGTCGCCACCCAGCGCCAGCTGGCCCGGGGCGAACGCCTGACCGAACTGCTGAAGCAGCCGCAATATGCGCCCCAGTCGGTCGAGGAGCAGGTCTGCACGCTCTATGCCGGCACGCGGGGCTATCTGGACGCCCTGCCGGTCTCGGCGGTCGGCCGCTATCAGACGGAACTGCTGGCGCGGCTGCACGGCGACCATCAGGACCTGCTGGACGCCATCCGCACCAAGAAGGCGCTAGACGAGGCCCTCGAAGGCCAGCTGAAGGCCGTGCTCGACGCCTTCGCCACCACCTTCGCCTGATCGGAAGCTTAAGCCTTGGCCAGCCTTAAGGAGCTTCGCAACCGGATCGCCAGCGTCAAGGCGACCCAGAAGATCACCAAAGCCATGCAGATGGTGGCGGCGGCGAAGCTGCGCCTGGCGCAGGACCAGGCGCAGAACGCTCGGCCCTATGCCCAGCGCATGGCCGCGGTGATCGCCAACCTGGCCGCCGGCGTCAGTGGCGCGGGCGCGCCCCGGCTGCTGGTCGGGACCGGCGAGGACCAGAACCAGCTTGTGGTGGTGGCCACCTCAGACCGTGGCCTGGCCGGCGGCTTCAACTCATCCATCGTTCGCGCCGCCCGCGAGCACATCAACCGGCTGATCGCCGACGGCAAGACGGTCAAGCTGCTGGTGGTCGGCAAGAAGGCCCGCGATCAGCTGCGCCGCGGTTACAGCGATCGGATCGTCGCCTTCCATGAAGCCGGCGCCAAGCCGTCGCTGGAAGCCGCCCAGCCGGTGGCCAACGAGATCCTCGCCCTGTTTGCAGCCGGCGAGGTCGATGCGGTGACCCTGTTCTACAGCCGCTTCAAATCCGTCGTCACCCAGACCCCGACCAGCATCCGCCTGATCCCGGCCGAGGTTCAGGCCGGCGCCGCCCAGGTCGACCTGAAGGGCGCGGCTTACGAATATGAGCCGGACGAGGAGACCATCCTCGCTACGCTGCTGCCGCGCAACATCGTGGTGCAGGTGCTGGCCGCCATGCTGGAAAACCAGGCCGGCTTCTTCGCCGCCCAGATGTCGGCGATGGACAACGCCACCCGCAATGCCGGCGACATGATCGCCGGCCTCACCCTGATCTATAACCGTACCCGTCAGGCGCAGATCACCAAGGAGCTGATCGAGATCATCTCCGGCGCCGAAGCGCTCTAAAGGAAAGCTAGACCGATGGCCGTCACCCCCGCCAAGAAGCCCGCCGCGCCCCGCAAAGCGCCGGCCGCCGCCAAGACCGCCGCGCCGGCGATCAGCGTCGTGGCCGCCAAGGGCCGCATCACCCAGGTCATCGGCGCGGTCATCGACGTCGAGTTCGACGGCCACCTGCCGGCGATCCTGAACGCGCTGGAGACCACCAATGTGGACCAGCGCACGGGAGACACCTTCCGCCTGGTGCTCGAGGTCGCCCAGCACCTGGGCGAAAACACCGTGCGCACCATCGCCATGGACACCGCCGAGGGCCTGCGCCGCGGCCAGGAGGTCATCGACACCGGCGCGCCGATCACCGTGCCGGTCGGTCCGGCGACGCTCGGCCGCATCATGAACGTCATCGGCGAGCCGGTGGACGAGGCCGGACCGATCGTCTCCAACTATCACTCCAGCATTCACCGCGACGCGCCGCCCTTCGCCGACCAGACCACCTCGACCGAGATCCTGGTCACCGGCCTGAAGGTGATCGACCTGCTCTGCCCCTACACCAAGGGCGGCAAGATCGGCCTGATCGGCGGCGCCGGCGTCGGCAAGACCGTGACCATGCAGGAGCTGATCAACAACGTGGCGCTGAACTATGGCGGCTATTCGGTGCTCGCGGGCGTCGGCGAGCGCAGCCGCGAAGGCAACGACATGTATTACGAGATGATCGACTCCAAGGTGAACGTCGATCCGCGCAAGAACAACGGCTCGACCGAGGGCTCGCGCTGCGCCCTGGTCTACGGCCAGATGAACGAGCCCCCGGGCGCCCGCGCCCGCGTCGCCCTGACCGGCCTGGCCCAGGCGGAGTATTTCCGCGACCAGGAGGGCAAGGACTGCCTGCTGTTCATCGACAACATCTTCCGCTTCACCCAGGCCGGCTCCGAGATTTCGGCCCTGCTCGGCCGCATCCCGTCCGCCGTTGGCTATCAGCCGACCCTGGCCACCGAGATGGGCAATCTGCAGGAGCGGATCACCTCGACCAACAAGGGCTCGATCACCTCGGTGCAGGCCATCTTCGTGCCCGCCGACGACCTGACCGACCCGGCGCCGGCCACGGCCTATTCCCACCTGGATGCGACCACCATCCTGTCGCGCGACGTGTTCGCCAAGGCCATCTTCCCGGCCATCGACCCGCTGGACTCCACCTCGCGCATCCTCGACCCGCTGGTGGTCGGCGAGGAACACTACCGCGTCGCCCGCCGCACCCAGGAAATCCTTCAGCAATACAAGGCGCTGAAGGACATCATCGCCATTCTGGGCATGGATGAGCTGTCGGAAGACGACAAGCTGGTCGTGGCCAGGGCGCGCAAGATCGAGAAGTTCCTGTCGCAGCCGATGCACGTGGCCGAGGCCTTCACCAACCTTCCGGGCATCTTCGTTTCGCTGGAAGACACCATCCGCTCGTTCAAGGCGGTCTGCGAAGGTGAGTACGACCACCTGCCCGAGCAGGCCTTCTACAATGTCGGCACCATCGACGACGCGGTGGCCAAGGCCGAAAAGATGGCGGCGGAGGCTTAAACCTTGCCGCAGAAGCTGCACTTCTCCCTGGTCTCGCCGGAACGCGAACTGTTCAACGGCGAGGTCGACCAAGTCGAAGCGTCGGGCACCGAGGGCGACTTCGGCGTCTTCCCGGACCACGCGCCGTTCATGACCGCGCTGAAGGAAGGCTTCGTCACCGTCCACGACGAGGGCCAGCTGATCCTTTTCGAGGTCCAGGGCGGCTTCGCCGACGTCACCCCGCAAGGCTTCACCATCCTGGCCGAACACGCCCGCGAAGTGGTGATCGCGCCACCTTAAGGGCCAATAAGAACCGTCATCCCCCGCTGGAGCGGCGCAGCCGCGGAATGCGGGGGACCCATGAACACTCACGTTCGACGGCGATCATGGGTGGCCCGAACAAGTCGGGCCATGACGGATGGGGGTTGGGCCGACCCGCTATTTTTTCTTGGGCTTCAGACAGTCTTTTTCCGTCAGCCAGTCGAGGCAGACGGCGGCCGCGGCGTCCCAGCCGGGTTCGGCGATCAGCCAGTGGCTCATCCCGTCCAAGACCTGGAAATCGCCGCCAAGGCGCTGCGCCACCTGGGTCACGGTGGCGGGGGGATGGATGTGGTCGCGCTCGCCGCAGAGGGCCAGCACCGGCGCGGCGATGGCCGAGGCCGGGACCGAAGTGGTGGTCATCGGATCCAGCCACCAGTTCAGCGTCTCCCACAGCGCCCGGCCGCTCTCCGGAACCATGCGTTCGAAGATCGCCTTGCGGTCGGCCCCGCTCAGCCGGTCGAGGCTGTAGCCGCTGGCCGTGGCGTAGTCCGGATCGACAGCCAGCAGCCAGAAGGCGCCCAGTCCATAGAGGCTCATGGCCGAGATCGCCTCGCCCATGCTGCCGCCGGCTACGCCCCAGGGCGGCGAGGGCGCCAGCAGCACCAGCGCCCGCACGGGCGCCCTGGCCGCCGCCATCTGCGCCACCAGCCCGCCCAGCGAATGGCCGATCAGGATGGGCGGCTCGGCCTGTTCGGCGATCAGCCTGGCCAGGTCGCCCGCATAGTCGCTCATGGACAGGCCAGCCGTCGCGCCGCGCGCCTCGCCCGCGGCATGGCCGCGCATGTCGGGGACGAGGCAACGCAGACCGCGCGCCTCGAAAGGCTGGCGGAACTGTTCGAACGCCCAGCCGCCGCAGAAGGCGCCGTGCGCGAAGATGACCGTGGGCTGGGCCAAGGGGCTCAGCTGAACTTGAGGAAGGCGCGCACCACATGTTCATAAGCGCTGCGCTTGAACGGGACCACCAGTTCCGGCGCCTCGGAGAGTTTGCCCCAGCGCCAGGCGTCGAATTCAGCATCCCCATGGCCGGTCAGGTCGATTTCGCTCTCCTCGCCGTCGAAGCGCATGGCGAACCAGATCTGTTTTTGCCCTATCCAGCCCTTCTTGTTCCGCGCGGCGTCGGCTGGAAAGTCGTAAGCCACCCATTCCTCGGTGTGGCCGAGCAGGCTCGCCGAGCGGACGCCCGTCTCCTCGTGCAGCTCGCGTATGGCGGCGCCCAAAAGGTTCTCGCCGTCGTCGACGCCGCCTTGGGGGAACTGCCAGTTGTGCGGGGGCGCGGCTCCGGCGCGGCGGCCGTACCAGACGCGGCCGTCGGGGTGAAAGAGGACGATGCCGACATTGGGACGATGGAGAGAAAGGTCCGGCAGGGGACCTACCTGCGCGCCATGACCGCGGAGGCCGGGGCCAGCTGATAGCCGCGCGCGCTCAAGCCTGCCGCCCAGCGGCCGACCTCGTCCAGGGTGATCGGATAGGCGAAGCCGGAGCCCAGGGCCTGGCCGTGCTGCAGGGCCGCGGCCTCCAGCGCCGCCAGCTGCTTGTCGATGGCGTCGCCGGCCAGCTGGTCGTCGACCACCAGGTCGGCCGAGGCGCGCGGAATGCCGCCGCCGCGCCGGGCCGCCGAACCGTCGTCGACAAAAGCCAGGCCCCGCTGGCGCAGGTCGCCGGAGAAGGTGGCCATGGCCGGATCGGAGGTCACGAACTTGGAGCCCAGATAGTTGGTCACGCCGAAATAGCCGGTGGCGCGCGACAACAACCAGTCCAGATGCTGCACGGTTTCAGTCGGCTTGGACGTCGTCAGCAGGGTGTAGGGCCCTGGATCGTTGTTCGGATAGTCCGCCGGCTCCATCGGCGCTTCCAAGAGCACCTCGTGGCCGTTGGCGCGGGCCAGATCGATCCAGGCCTGCAGGCCGTCGGCATAGGGCACGAAGGACAGGGTCACCTCCGGCGGCAGCTGTTCGATCGCCTGGCGAGTGGACTTGGCGTTCAGACCCAGGCCGCCGATGACCAGGGCCACCTTGGGCTTGCCGTTGGACTGGAAGGGCCGGGCATAGGCCTGGGAGGGATTGCGCCCGTCCGTCGAGATGATGGGCAGAAAGCTGCCGCCGGGTCCCGGCGCGGTCAGGCCGGCGAGCGGAGCGGGGGGCAGGGGTGGATGATCGCTGGCTCCGGCGCTGGCGTCGGCCGGCCCGCCGGGAAAGCTGATGATCGCCTGGCCCTGCATGGGCGCACTATCGGGGTCCGACGGCGCATTGGCATAGAGCTGCAGGCTGTCGGTGGTGACCGGCGTAGGGCCGCTCTGGTCGGGCGCCAGGGCCTCGCGCCAGCCGGGCGGCGGCGGGGCGGCGCCTGGGGCGGACAGCGCGATGCGGACGGAGGGCGCGCCGGCGTGCGGATCGGCCGCGGCCAAAAGCGCGGTCGCCGCCGCCAGGGTGAAGACCACCGCCGCGCCGCCGACGGCGAACATGGGATTGCGCATCACCGCGCCGGCGACCGCGTTGAGGCTCAACGCGCCCTTCGCGGCCGGCTGAACGGCGGGGGATGGCGGTCTCTTCGCGAACATCGTCCTTGAAACCCGAGCGCGGGCGCGCGCGGAGAAACCCGCCCGACACCCAGCCTGCAAGGTCGATGGGTATGGTTAAGAAACCGAGAATACGGGCCGGTTTTACGGGTGCGCGGCGTCGGCCTTGGGGGTGGCGTCATCGCTCGGCGGGTCGCTGGGCTTGACGCCGTCGGGTGGGATGACGCCGGCTGGGCCGTGCGGCGTTATCAGGGCGGCCAGCTTGGGCTTGGGCGTCGGCAGTTTGGGCGTGGCGGCGACCGAGCCGTATTTCAGCACGTCCAGGGCGCGTTGCAGCTGGAAGTCCTTCTTGGCGTCGTAGTTCGCCGGCGGCGACTCGGCCGGAGAGTGCGCCAGGCGCCGCACCTTGCCCTCGTCGGCGTTGAGCGCGTTGGAGAAGCTGGCCTCGGAGAATTCGAAGGCGTCGTTGGCCACCTGCTGGGCCTGTTCGGCGGTGGCCGCCACCTCCAGGTCCGGCTCGATGCCGGTCTTCTGGATCGAGCGGCCGGACGGGGTGTAGTAGCGCGCCGTGGTCAGTTTCAACGCCCCGTCCTCACCGTTGTGCAACGGGATGACGGTCTGCACCGAGCCCTTGCCGAAGCTGGTCAGGCCGACGATGGAGGCGCGATGCCGGTCCTGCAGGGCGCCGGAGACGATCTCGGCGGCCGAGGCGGTGCCGGAATTGATCAGCACCACCATGGGCGCGCCGTGCAGCATGTCGCCGTCGGAACGGGCGTTGTAGCGCTCGATGTCCTTGGGATTGCGACCGCGTTGGGAGACCACCTCGCCGCCGTCGAGGAAGAGGCTGGAAATGGAGACCGCCTGGTCGAGCAGGCCGCCCGGATTGTTGCGCAGGTCGAGCACCCAGCCCTTGATGTGCGGGTTCTTGGCCTGCAGGTCCTTGATGGTGGCCACGGCCTGGTCGGTGGTGGTCTCATCGAAGCCGGAGACACGCAGGTAGCCGTAGTCGCCTTCCATGTGGCCCTTGGCCGACTTCACGTCGATCACTTCGCGCACCAGCCGGACCTCGAACGGATCCTTGCCAAGGCGCACGATGGTCAGGGTGATCGGCTCGCCGGCCTTGCCGCGCATCTTCTTCACCGCGTCGTTCAACGGCAGGCCGATCAGGCTCTTGCCGTCGATGGAGGTGATGTAGTCGCCGGCCTGCAGGCCGGCACGGGCGGCGGGGGTGTCGTCGATGGGCGAGATGATCTTGACCGCGCCCTCGTCGCTGGTCACTTCCAGGCCCAGGCCGCCATAGGCGCCGCGGGTCTGGTCCTGCATGTCGGTATAGTCGTCGGGGTTCAGATAGCCCGAATGCGGGTCGAGCGAGGTCACCATCCCGTCGATGGCCGCCTCGATCAGCTTCTTGTTGTCCACCGGGGTGACGTACTGGGCGTCGATGTCGGTCAGGACGTCGCCGAAAAGCTCCAGCATCTTGAAGGTTTCGGCATGGCCGGTCGGCGCGGTGGCATGCGCCGGGTGGTCGACGAGGCCGACCGTGGCCGCGCCCAGCACAAAAAACGAAACGCCGATAAGCAGAGACTTGCGCATGGTCGAGGCCCTAGGGCTCCATTACGTCTTTTCCAAGGTCTTCAAATAGACGGCGCGCGCCTCTTTACAAAGCCCTAAGGCGTCGGCCTGAGCGCGCCTTTCAGCCACACCGCCGGATCGACGGGCACGCCGTTCTTGCGCACCTCGAAATAGAGCTCGGTGGATTCGCCGGCCGGACCCATGCGGCCGACCGGCTCTCCGGCCTTGACGATCCGCCCTGGCTGGACGTCGATCTGGTCGATGCCGGCCAGCACCAGATGGTAGGCGCCGCCCAGCCTTAAGACCACAACGGCGCCCCAGCCCTTCAGCGGCCCGGCATATTCGACCAGGCCCTCCGCCGGCGCCATGACCGCCACGCCTGGCCTGGCCTGCCAGGTCCAGCCCTGCGAGCGGGAACCGGTGGGCTCCATCGCGCCGAAGAGGCGGATCGGCGTCCCGGCGACCGGCGGGGCGAACAGCTCGGCATGGCCGAACAGGCCGGAATGCTCGGGATCCGGCGGCTCGGGCCCGCGCGGCTGCGCCGGCTTGGCGACCACGCCCCGGGCCAGGTCGCGCAGGGCCTTGGCGCGGGCGGTGAGGGCCGCGATGTCGTCCTCCGCCTGTTTGGCCCTGGCCTCGGCGCGCTGTTCCAGGGCGGTCTTCTTGTCGATCAGGTTCTGGATCTGGGCGCGGCTCTGGGCGACGTTGCTCTCGGTGGTGAACAGGTCCTCGCTGGCCATGGCCGCGCGCCTTCGGGTCTGGCGCAGGGCCTCGCTCTGGGCCTTGAGCGCCTTGGCCTTGGCCTCCAGCTGCGGGGTGATGGCGCGAATCAGGATGGCGGCGCGCACCGCGTCCTTCACCTCGTGCGGATTGGCGAACAGGGCCGGCGGGGGCTCGCGGCGAAAGAGTTCGAGCGCGGCCAGCAGGCGCGCGGTCTCGGCCCGCTGGGCGCCCAGCCGCTCCTTCAGCTCATTCTCCTCGGCGTTCAGGGCGGCGAGCCTGAGCCGCTTGCCGCTCACCGCCTGCTCGCCGCCGGCGACGGCGCGGTCGAGTTCGGCCAGCTGGGCGTTCAGGCCGGCGATCTCGCCGCGCGCGGCGTCGGCATCGGCCAGGGCCCCGGCGCGGTCGCGTTCGCGATCGATCGCCTCGGCCTCGATGGCGCGGGCGGCCGGGGGCGCCGGCGCGGCGGAAACGACGGCGCCGGACAGCGTGGTCAGCAAAAGCGCGAGACAGCCGATTCGCCGGATCATGGGACCAAGGCTAGTGTGGCCATTCAGAAATTCGCCATCGCTTTGTGGCGGGCGCAGACCGAATTTCTGAATCAAAAGCCACACTAGCAATGTCTGGTTTCCTAGTGTGCTTATTGGATTTGAAGTTCGCGCTTGGTCTGACCCAAGGCGCGGGCGAACTTCAAATCCAGCACACTAGTCCATATTGCGCCCAGATTGGGACCGTCACTCCCGATGGTAGGGCTGGCCGGCGAGGATGGTCGCAGCGCGATAGACCTGTTCGGCCAGCATCAGCCGCACCAGGGCGTGCGGCCAGGTCTGCGGCCCGAAGGCCAGCCGCTCGCGGGCGGAGCGGATGACGCTGGAATCCAGCCCGTCGGCGCCGCCGATCACAAAGACCGTGTGCCGGGCGCCCTGGTCGCGCAGCTGGGCCAGCCGATTGGCCAGTTCGCGCGAGGTCAGGCCCTTGCCATGTTCGTCGCAGGCGATCACGTGGGCGTCGGCGAAATGCGGGGACAGGGCTTCGGCCTCGGCCTGTTTGCCCGGCTTCCTGGCCTCGACCTCGACCACCTCGACAGGCCCAAGGCCCAGAGAGCGGCCGACGCCGGTGGCGCGTTCGGCATAGGCGGTGGCCAGAGCCTGTTCGGCGGTGCGGCCGAGCTTGCCGACCGCCAGGAGGGTGATTTTCAAGCCGCCCAGACCCTTTCTGGTTCAGATGAGTCCATCTGAACCAGATAAAAAGGGTCTGAAATCATAAGTTTAGAGCATGTTCGAGCGGCGAAACCGCACACACTTTCGCCTAACATGCTCTAGTTGGCGGCGGCGCGCGTGGGCGGCTCGACCGACCAGATTTTTTCGAGGTTGTAGAAGGCGCGGACCTCGGGCCGGAACAGGTGAACGATCACGTCGCCGGCGTCGATCAGCACCCAGTCGCAGTGGGGCAGGCCCTCGACACGGGCGCGGCCATGGCCGGCATCTTTCAGCGCCCGCAGCAGGTGGTCGGCGATCGCGCCCACATGCCGGTGCGACCGGCCGGACGCCACAATCATGGCGTCCGCCACCGAACTCTTGTCTTTGAGATCGATCAGGATGACGTCCTGGGCCTGGTCGTCGTCGAGCCTGGCCAGGATAAGGTCGCTCAAAATCCCCTGAAGTGCGGGGCTTAACGGGTCGTCCGGGGAAGGCTCGACCGCCGGGGCCGGGTCTTCGGGGGCGCTAGGCGCCGTCGCGCGATTCAGCGGGGGTGCTCCTCTGTAGCCACATCGCAGAGGTAACCCTTAGCACGGCTTGGCCTTTCGGTCAGGAGGAAATCGGGCCGGGCCCTGTCACGCTTGCTTGTCCAGCATCAGGTCTTCGTAAAAGGCTGAGATCGGCAGGGTCGGATGGCGGATCTGGATCTCCAGAACCCACAGGCCCGACGAGGGCGAATAGGGCGCCGCGGACAGCGGGCCCTTGTGGATGGCCGCGTGCGGAAAGTCCGACAAGCGGTGCCCCGGCATGGCGAGGTTGAGCACCCAGCCCATGGCCTCGGCCTCCGCCGCCGCATAGGCGTAGAGCGCGGCCCCGGTCAGTCGCTCGGTGCGCCAGCGGTCGTGGACGCGGTCGAACAGCCGCCGCACGTCGCGCTTGGCGGCGTGCATGACCGGATCGTCGCCGAAGACAAAGGTGTCGCCGCCATCGCCTTCCCACTTCTCCCAGACCGGGCCGATATCGATGAAGAAGATGTCGGTCTCGCCCAGCACCAGGTCCGGGTCCGACGGCTGGCCGTAATTGGCCAGCGTATTGGCGCCAAAGCGGACATAGACCCCGTGCCAGCCCCGCTGCATCCCCGCCTCGGCCAGGATGCGGCGGGCCAGCTCGACGCCGGCCGCCTCGGTCATGCCCGGCCTTATCGCCGCGGCGATGTCGTGAATGACCCGCCAGGTGCGCTCGCGGACCTGCATCAGCATGGCCGCGTCGTAGTTCGCCCCGACCGCTTCCTGTTCGACCTGTGTCGCGTCCGTCATCGCGCCCGACCGCTAGCGCGCGATATTGATCACCTGCAACTGGGTGAACTCGGCCAGGCCTTCCTCGCCCATCTCGACGCCGATGCCTGACTGTTTGGCGCCGCCGAAGGGGATGTGCGGGGCCAGGTCGATGTGCTTGTTCACCCAGACCGTGCCGGCATCCATGCGCTCGGCGAACCCGATGGCCCGGTCGACATCGGACGACCAGACCGAGCCGCCGAGGCCGTAGGGCGAGGCGTTGGCCCGCACCAGCGCGTCTTCCGGATCGGAATATTTGATCACCGGCAGGACCGGCCCGAACTGTTCCTCGTCGACCAGCCGTGTGCCGTCGGTGATGTCGCGCACGATGGTCGGGCGGATGAAGAAACCCTTCTCCGGGCCCGCGCCGCCGGCCATCACCGTGCCGTGCTTCCTGGCGTCTTCGATGATCTCCTTGACCTTGTCGAACTGCATGCGGTTCTGCAGCGGCCCGATCTGGGTGCCCTGTTCCAGCCCGTCGCCGACCACCGAGGCGCTGGCCAGCGCCGCCAGCTCGTCGCACATCTCGTCATAGATCGACTCATGCACATAGAGCCGCTTCATGGCGATGCAGACCTGGCCGCTGTTCTGGAAGGCGCCGTCGAAAATGCCCTGGGCGGCGGTCTTCGGATTGACGTCGTCGAGCACGATGCCGGCGTCGTTGCCGCCCAGCTCCAGGGTGATCCGCTTCAGGGTCTCCGCCGCCCCGGCCATCACCTTCTTGCCGGTGGCCGACGAGCCGGTGAAGGAGATTTTGCGCACATCGGGGTGCGCGGTCATCGCCGCGCCCAGGTCGTTGGCGTCGGTGATGACGTTCAGGACCCCGGGCGGCAGCACGTCCTTGATCAGTTCGGCCAGGCGAAGCGTGGTCAGCGGCGTGGTCGGAGCGGGCTTGAGCACCACGGTATTGCCGGCCAGCAGCGCGGCGGGCAGCTTCAGCCCGATCAGGATCAGCGGGAAGTTCCAGGGCACGATGGCGCCGATGACGCCGAGCGGCTTGCGCAGGGTTTCGACCTTGCGGCCCTCGCTGTCCTCCAGCACCTTGCGGGGCAGGTCCATCGACGTGAAGTAGCGGCAGAAGGCGGCCAGGCCGTAGGCTTCGCCAATGGCGTCCTTGAGCGGCTTGCCCTGTTCCTGGGTGAGCAGCCGGCCGAGTTCCGCGGCATTGGCCTCGACGATGTCGGCGATGGCGTTCAGCGCCTTCTTGCGCTCCGCCGGCGAGGTGCGGCTCCACGCGGGGAAGGCGGCTTTCGCGGCGGCCACCGCCTTGTCCAGCTGGGCTTTCGACGCCCGCGGACACTGGGCCAGCACCTCTTCGGTCGCTGGATTGATCACGTCCATGACGGCGTCGCCATCGACCATCTGGCCGTCGATCAGGAGCTTGTAAGTGGTCATGTGGGCGTCCTCTCAGCCTTGCGTCCCGCCATATAGGCACGAACGGAAAGGTCGGGCGATCCTGTCGTTGGGTCAGGGCTGGGCCCCTGTCCGTCCTCACGCCAATACGACATGCTGTCGGACCTTGGACCCCCTGGGATCGGCAACGATGAGCGGCGCTCGCAGCGAGACTCTGTTTTCCTACGGCACCCTGCGCCAGGCCCAGGTGCAGATGGGGTCCTTCGGCCGGCTACTGGAGGGCCGCGAGGATGTGCTCCCGGGCTACCGGCTCGGCCGGCTGGAGATCACCGATCCCGAAGTTCTGGCCAAGAGCGAGGCGCTCTTTCACCCCATCGCGGAAGAGAGCCCCGGCGATGAGGTGGCCGGCACGGTGTTCGAGATCACCGAGTCCGAGCTGGCCGCCGCCGACGACTACGAGGTTTCCGACTACAAGCGCGTCAGTGTGCGCCTGAAATCAGGCCTCGTAGCCTGGGTCTATGTCAGGGCCGGCTAGCCGCCTGTCCGCGCCCGGATCGCCGTCGAGGACTGGTAGTTGAGCGGCGCGGGCAGGTAGATCCAGGCTGGAGGGCGCGACGTCGCCAGGCGCCGCGCCTCGCTGGCTGGGCGGCGGGCCCAGGCGAAGCGGCGGGCGGCGGGGGCGAGGCGGCCCTGCAGGCCCCAGCCCGGGCGCGCCACCACGCAGACCGGAACCAGGCGCATGATCTCGTCCCAGCCGCGCCAGCGGTGGAAGCCGGCCAGGTTGTCCGCCCCCATCAGCCAGACGAAGCGCACGGTCGGATAGCGGGCGCGCAGGGTGCGGATCAGGTCGAGCGTGTAGCGGGTGCCGAGCCTGGCCTCGAGATCGGAGACGATCATGCCCGGTCCGCTGGCGTGGCTCCGCGCGCTTGCCATCCGCGCCGCCAGGCTGGCCGTGCCGTCGGCGCTCTTCAGCGGGTTCTGCGGCGAGACCAGCCAGATCACCTTGTCCAGGCCCAGCCGCTTCAGCGCCGTGCGCGCAATATGGGCGTGGCCCTCATGGGCCGGATTGAACGATCCGCCGAGCAGGCCGACCCGCATCCCGGGCTTGAGGTCGAAACCTGGCCTGAGCGCGCGCCGTCCCCCGGCTTCACGCGCGGGTCTGGCCGGCCCCGTGGACCACATATTTGAAGATCGTGAGCTGTTCGGCGCCGACGGGGCCGCGGGCATGCAGCTTGTCGGTGGCGACGCCGATCTCGGCGCCGAAGCCGAACTCGCCGCCGTCGGAGAACTGCGGCGAGGCGTTGACCACCACCACGGCGGAATCGACCCCGGCGGTGAAGGCGTCCTCCGCGGCCTTGTCCTCGGCGACGATGGCGTCGGTGTGGCCGGAGCCGTATTTGCGGATGTGCGCGATGGCGCCCTCCACGCCGTCGACTATGGCGACGGAAAGGATGGGTGCGAGATATTCGGTGATCCAGTCGTCCTCGGTCGCGGGCGTCATGGCCGGGACCAGGCGCCGCGCGGCCGCGTCGCCGCGCAGTTCGCAGCCGGCGGCGACCAGGTCGGCGGCGATGGGCGGCAACAGAGTCGCGGCGGCGGCGCGGTCGATCAGCAGGGTTTCGGTGGTCTGGCACACCGTGACCCGCCGCATCTTGCCGTTCAGCACGATGGCGCGGGCCTGGACCAAGTCGGCCGAGGCGTCGACATAGACGTGGCAGAGGCCTTCCAAGTGGCCGAGCACCGGCGCCTTGGCCTCGGCCTTGACGCGGGCGACCAGGCTCTTGCCGCCGCGCGGAATGATCAGGTTGATGGCGCCGTCGAGCCCGCCGAGGATCAGCCCCACTGCCGCCCGATCGGCCACCGGCACGATCTGCACGCAGAGGGCGGGCAGGCCGGCCTCGACCAGCCCCTGTTCCAGGGCCGCGTGGATGGCCAGGGCCGAGCGCAGGCACTCGGAACCCGAGCGCAGGATCGCCGCATTGCCGGAACGCACGCAGAGCGCGGCGGCGTCGGCGGTGACGTTGGGCCGGCTCTCATAGATCATGGCGATGACGCCGATGGGCGTGCGGATGCGGGCGATGTCGAGGCCGTTCGGCCGCGTCCATTGGGCGATCACCGCGCCGACCGGATCGGGGATCGCCGCCACCTCGTCCAGGCTGCGGGCGATGCCTTCGAGACGGGTGGCGTCGAGGGTCAGCCGGTCCTGCATGGCGGCGCTCAGGCCCGCCGCGCGGCCTGCCGCCTGGTCCTCGGCATTGGCGGCCAGGATCTGTGGCGCCTGGGCCCGGATGGCGCGCGCCATGCCGGTTATGGCCGCCGTGCGCCTCTCAGGCGTCGCCAGGCGCAAGGCCTCCGCACCACGCTGGGCGTCGCGGCCCATGGCGCTCATCAAGGCATCGAGATTGAGGCCCGCATCATCCATCCCTGCGGTTTCGCGGCGATTGGCGGATTTTGCAAGCCTTTCGGCGCCGCTGGGCGCAGCGGCCGCCGCTTCCTCAGTGCATTCAGCCACTTTCGCCGTCGCCGTCCATTGTTAAGGTGTGCAACATGAAGCTGCATTTGATTCTAATCTCGATCATCGCGTCGGCCATGACGGCGCTGGGATCTCCGGCCTCGGCTGCCTGCAAGCTCGAAAAGCTTCCGGACATCCCGGTGACCATGCGCGGACCCAGAGCCATGGTCCCGGCCACGGTGAACGGCCTGCCCGGCCTCTTCATGGTCGACACCGGCGCCTTCTACAGCTCGATCAGCAATGCGGGCGTGACGAAGTACCAGCTGAAGGTGGGGCCGTCCGCCTTCGGCATGACCGTCACCGGCGTTGGGCGCGGCGATGCGGGGTTTTCGCTCGGCACGGCCAAGATGTTCGTCTTCGACACCCTGCCGTTCAACGATACCGACTTCATGATCGTCGCAGGCGATCGCGGCGTCGAGGGCGATGGGTCGATCGGACAGAACATACTGGGCGCCCCCGACGTGGAATACGACCTGGCCAACGGCGCAATCCGTCTGTTCAAAGAAACCGGATGCCAGGATGCGGCTCTCGCCTATTGGAACACGACGCAGGACTATTCGGTCGTCTCGGTTCAGTATGACGGCTTTCTGTCTCCGCCGGTCGCCACCGCCACCGTAAACGGCGCCAGGATCAGGGTGATGTTCGACACCGGCTCGCCGCGGTCGATGCTGTCGCTGGCGGCGGCGGCGAGAGCCGGGGTGAGGCCTTCGGATCCAGGCGTGACTTCGGCCGGCTACACGGCCGGGGTCGCGGCCCGCAGCCAATTCAACATCTGGCGCGCCCGCTTCGCCAGCTTCAAGCTCGGCGACGAAGAGATCAAGAACACCCCCTTGCTCATCGGCGACATGCAGCTGCCGGGAGTCGACATGCTGGTCGGCGCGGACTTCTTCCTGTCGCACCGGGTCTATGTCTCCAACACCCAGCACAAAATCTACTTCACCTATAATGGCGGCCCGGTCTTCAATCTGGATACCGACACGCCGGCCGCCACGGCCGCCGCGTCCGAGACCACGGCCGCCGCCGATGCTGATGCGCCACAGGACGCCGCCGGCCTCGCCCGCCGCGCCGCCGCCTCGGCGGCCAGGCGGAACTTCCCGGATGCGATCGCGGACCTGACCCGCGCCATGGCGCTGGCCCCGAACGACCCGGACTATGTCTACGACCGCGCGCGGGCCGAACTGGCCAATCATCAGCCGCTGCTCGGCGTGGCCGATCTCAACCAGGCCATAAAGATGAAGCCCGACGATATCCCGGCCCGGGTGGCGCGCGCGGTGATCTATTGGGCGATGGGGCAACCGACGGAGGCCCGCGCCGACCTGGAGACCGCCAGTCGCCTCGCCGACAAACAGTCCGCCGCCCGATTGGAAGTCGCCGAGGCCTATGCCGGCATGAATATGCTCAAGGAGGCCCTGACCCAACTCGATCAGTGGATCGCCGAGAACCCGCACGATGAGCGCCTCGCGCGGGCGCTGAACAACCGGTGCTGGGCGCGCGCCCAGCTGAATGTCGACCTGGACAAGGCTTTGGCCGACTGCAACGCGGCGCTGCGACTGGATCCAGGCAATCCGAGCTGGCTCGACAGCCGTGGTTTGGTCGAGCTGCGGATGGGCGTCTTCGACAAGTCGATCGCCGACTACGACGACGCCCTGCGCCTTCGCCCGACCGAGGCCTGGTCGCTCTACGGCCGCGGGCTGGCGGAGCTGCGCAAGGGCCTGACGGCGCCGGGCCAAGCGGATCTCAAGGCCGCGACCGCCCTGCGCCCGCGACTGCCCGAAGAGGCCAGGGCGATCGGCCTGGAACCCGCTGCGACGCCTTAGCCGCTCAGCGCCAGATCGTCGGCGTGAATAAGGGTGGCGCCGGCGGTGTAGCCGAGCAAGGCCTCGATGTCGGACGAGCGGGCGCCGGCGATCTTTTCGGCGTCGACGGCGTCGTAGCGGCTGAGGCCCCGGGCGATCTCGCCGCCCTGTTCGTCGCGCACCACCACCGCATCGCCTTTTTCGAAGCGTCCTTCCACCACGCGCACCCCGGCGGGCAGCAGCGACTTGCCGGCCTTCAGCGCCGTCGCCGCGCCAGCATCGACGATGAAGGCGCCTTGCGGGGCGAGGCTGCCGCCGATCCAGGCCTTGTAGGCGGCGGACGGCGTCGTGCGGGCCTCGATCAGGGTCGAGCGGGCGCCGGCCTCGACCGCGTTCAGCGGCGAGGCCTGGGCGCCGAGCGCGATCAGGGTGGCGCAGCCGGCGCTGGCGGCGATACGGGCGGCGGCCAGCTTGGTCGCCATGCCGCCGGAGCCCACCCCGGCCTCGGCATTCACGCCGCCGGCCATGGCGTCGATCTCAGGGGTCAGGTCCTTGACCAGCGGGATATGATGCGCCTGGGCGTCCTTGCGCGGATCGGCGGAATAGAGTCCGTCGATGTCGGACAGCAACACCAGCAGATCCGCCCCGACCATCTGGGCGACGCGGGCGGCCAGGCGATCGTTGTCGCCATAGCGGATCTCGTCGGTGGCGACGGTGTCGTTCTCGTTGATCACCGGGGTGACACTGAGTGCGATCAGCCGCTCAAGGGTGGCTCGCGCGTTCAGCCAGCGCCGCCGGGTCTCGGTGTCGTCCGGGCTGAGCAGGATCTGGGCGGCGATCATCCCGTGCGGTTTGAAGGCCTCCTCCCAGGCATGCATCAGCAGCGACTGGCCGGTGGCGGCCGCCGCCTGCTTGGCCGGCAGGTCGAGGCGCTTGCGGCCAAGGCCTAGCCTGCGGCGGCCCAGCGCGATGGCGCCCGAGGAGACGATGAGCAGCTCCTGGCCGCGCGCCCTGATCCGGGCGGCGTCCTCGGCGAAGGAGGACAGCCAGGCGTGATCGACCGTGCCGCGCGCCTCATCGACCAGCAGGGACGAGCCGACCTTGACCACCAGCCGCCTGGCTACCGCCAGACCGCTCACGGCCGCCAGTCCACGTGTTCGACGCTGGCCGCAGCCTCGGCCCGGCCGCGCCGCACCTCGGCGAAGGCCGCCCGCAACAGCTCGGTGACGCCTTCGCCGGAGACGCCGGAGACCAGGAAGGGCTTCTGCCCCGTCGCCTTCTCGAGGGCCGCCGCGCGCTCGTCCCGGGTCTCGGGGTCGAGCGCGTCGATCTTGTTTAAGGTGACGAACTCGGTCTTTTCGCTCAGGCCCTCGCCATAGGCGTCCAGCTCGCCGCGCACCGTGCGCCAAGCCTGGACCACGTCGGGCTCCGTCCCGTCGATCATGTGGATCAGCACCGTGGTGCGCTCGACATGGCCCAGAAAGCGTACGCCGAGCCCCGCGCCCTCGGAGGCGCCTTCGATCAGGCCGGGAATGTCGGCCATGATGAAGCGCTCGTTGGACGACAGGTCGACCATGCCGAGATTGGGGGTCAGGGTCGTGAACGGATAGTTGGCGATCTTCGGCCGCGCCGCCGAGGCTGCCGCCAGCAGGGTCGACTTGCCGGCATTGGGCAGGCCGACCAGGCCCACATCGGCGATCAGCTTCAGCCGCAGCCACAGCGTATGTTCCTCACCGTCCAGGCCCGGATTGGCCCGTCGGGGCGCCTGGTTCATCGGTCCCTTGAAGCGGGTATTGCCGAAGCCGCCATTGCCGCCCTTGGCCAGCCGCACCCGCATGCCCAGCTGATCGAGGTCGGCCAGCAGGGTCTCGCCGTCCTCGTCGAACACCTGGGTGCCGGCCGGCGCCCTCAGCACGATGTCGGCCCCGTTGGCGCCGTGGCGGTCCCGGCCCATGCCGTGGGCGCCGATGGCGGCCTTGAAATGCTGCTGGTAGCGGAAGTCGATCAGGGTGTTCAGCCCCTCGACCGTCTCGATCCACACATCGCCGCCGCGGCCGCCGTCGCCGCCGTCCGGCCCACCGTACTCGATGAACTTCTCACGCCGAAACGACACCGCGCCCGCCCCGCCGTCGCCGGAGCGGATGTAGATCTTGCACTGGTCGAGAAATTTCATGGTGAGCGAGGTTCAGTTCGATTGCAGATAGGTGATCCTTCTCCCCTTGCGGGAGAAGGTGTCAGCGAAGCTGACGGA
>CALAEG010000318.1 GCA_937890965.1 uncultured Caulobacteraceae bacterium
GGCGGCATCGTCGCCGCCCCCACCACCTCCCTGCCCGAGCAGATCGGCGGACCGCGCAACTGGGACTATCGCTATTGTTGGATCCGCGACGCGACGCTCAGCCTCTATGCCCTGCTCACCTCCGGCTATCGCGAGGAGGCCCAGGCCTGGCAGCACTGGCTGATGCGCGCGGCCGCGGGATCGCCGGCGGACCTGCAGATCATGTACGGCCTGCACGGCGAGCGCCGGCTTGAGGAATACGAGATCGACGGCCTGGCCGGGTTCGCCGGCTCGAAGCCTGTTCGCATCGGCAACGAGGCCCATGCCCAGCGCCAACTCGACATCTATGGCGAACTGGTCGGCGGCATCTTCGCCGCCCATCGCATGGGCGCCGACGGGGTGATCGAAGCCTGGCCCCTGATCATCGTGGTGGTCGACTTCCTGGAGACGATCTGGCGCGAGCCCGACAACGGCATCTGGGAGGTGCGTGGGCCCAGGCGGCATTTCGTGCATTCGAAGGTCATGGCCTGGGTCGCCTTCGACCGCGCCATCGCCATGGCCGAACAGCTCGATCTGAAAGGCCCGCTGGCCCGCTGGCGGCGCGCACGCAAAGCCGTCCACACGGAGATCTGCGAGAAGGGTTGGGACGCCAGGCGCAACACCTTCGTGCAGTATTACGGCGGCCAGGCGCTCGACGCCGGCCTGCTGTTCATGGCCATGACCGGCTTCCTGCCGGTCGACGATCCGCGCATGAAATCGACCATAAGGGCGATCGAGCGCGAGCTTTTGGTCGACGGCTTTCTGCTGCGTTACTCGCCGGAGCCGGAGGTCGATGGCCTGCCGCCCGGCGAAGGCGCCTTTCTGGCCTGCAGTTTCTGGCTGTGCGACGTCTACAAGCTGTCCGGACGCCACGCCAAGGCCAAGGCGATGTTCGAGCGGCTGACGGCCGCGGCCAACGACCTGGGCCTGCTGGCCGAGGAGTACGATCCGGTGGGCGGGCGGCTGCTCGGCAACTTCCCGCAGGCCTTCTCCCATGTCGGTCTGATCAACTCAGCCCACGTCCTGGCCGGCCGCCGCGGCGCCGCGCGCCGGGCCGAACGCGATCGGGACATGCCGGTCGGCTAGTGTGCTGAATTTGAAGTTCGCCCCACATTGGGTCGGGCTCCGGGCGAACTTCAAATTCAAAAAGCACACTAGAAATCAAACGTTTCCAGTGTGGCTAGAGATTCAGAAATTCTCTCTGAGCCCGCCACCATGCGCTGACGAATTTCTGAATCGCCACACTGACGCGGGGTGACGCTGGACCCCGGCGCGGCGCGGCCTAAGGTTGGGCGCAAAGCCTCCGGGAGGACCAAATGGCCGACGAAGCGCTGCTGCTCACCGACGATCCCGCGCCGCATGTGCGCCGGCTGACCCTCAACCGGCCGGCCAAGCGCAATGCGCTGTCCAATGCCCTGCGGGGCGAGATTTTCGCGGCCCTGGAGGCGGGCGACCGCGATCCGGAGGTGCGGGTGATGATCCTGCGCGGCGCCGGGACCTGCTTCTCCTCCGGCTATGACCTGGCCGGGGTCGGCGCGCTGCCCTACCAGACATCCGGCGGTCAGGGGCAATGGGCCCGGCACGTGGTCGAGGGCTGTTTCCGGGTCTGGGACCTGGCCAAGCCGGTCATCGCCCAGGTGCACGGCTGGTGCCTGGCCGGCGGCTCCGAACTCGCGGTGGCCTGCGACCTGGTCTATGTCGCCCACGACGCGCAGATCGGCTATCCGGCCGTGCGCACCATGTCGCCGCCGGACAACCAGTACCATGCCTGGCTGATGGGCATGCGGCCGGCCATGGAGATGATGCTGACCGGCGATTCCATGAGCGGCGACGAGGCCGTGCGCCTGGGCTTCGCCAACCGCGCATTCGAGGTCGATGCGCTGGAGGCCGAGGTCACCGCCATGGCGACACGCATCGCCAAGGTCGACCCCGAACTGGCCCAGCTCAACAAGCGGCTGGTGCACCGCCAGATGGAGGCCATGGGCTTGCGCGCCGGCCTGCGCGCCGGCACCGACCTGCACGCCCTTGGCTGGCACACCGGCGCCTCGCGCGCCTACATGGCCCAGATGCGCGAGGGCGTGAAGGAAGCCCTGACCACGCGCGACAAGGCCTTCGGGGACTACAGGACGGGCGATCCGGCAAAGGCGTAGCCCCACCACCCCGTCATGGCCCGGCTTGTCCGGGCCATGACGGTTAGGAGTCAGCGCACCTTCAGGACCAGGATCACCAGCAGCGCCGATATGCCCAAGTGCAGCAGCATGAAGCGCACCAGGACCTGGGTGTTCGACCAGCCGAGCTCCTTGCGGCAATGGTCGTGCAGCGGAAACCGCACCCCGGCCAGCACCTTGACGCCGAAGAAGCGCAGCAGCGCCACCTTGGCCAAGCCCGTCGCCCCGTTCAGCAGGATCACCGAGCCGACCAGCAACAGAAAGAGCGGGTTGTTGGTGGCCACCACCAGCATGCCGATCAAAAGGCCGAGCGGCCGCGATCCGGCATCGCCCATCAGCACCTGGCTCGGCGCGGCGTTGTACCAGAGGTAGCCGGCCACGCAGCCGACCATCAGAAAGGCCATGATCGCCCAGTTGGCGCCCTCGCGATTGACTGGGATGTTCAGGTGGCCGGCGACGATCTCGTTGCCGATAACCGCATAGAGCAGGCCGCCCAGGATCATGATAGCGGTGGCGGTCAGACTGCCGGAGACGCCGTCGACCCCGTCCGAACAGTTGGTGGCGTTGATGGAAAGCCAAATCAGGCCGGTCGCCAAAGGCACGGCCAGCCAGGGGCTTAAGGGGATGACCGCCTTGAAGCCCGGCAGCCAGATATTGGTGGTGCTCATGCCGCAGATCACCATCGCGGCGGTGAGCGCGATGACCAGGTCGAACACCGCCAGCTGGTACTCGCTGAAGCCGCCGCGCTTGTCGTCGAAATAGCCGACGGTCATGGCGACGACCACGCAGGGCAGGGTGTAGAGGCAGCGCGCGCCGAAGGGCACGAAGATCAGCGAGGCGATGCAGAAGATGCTGACGAAGATCAGCCCGGCGCTGATCGGCTTGCCGACGCTCATCTCGGCATTGACCGCGAAGGCGCGACCGCGATCGGTCGGCAACCGCCCCCAAAACTTGGGCAGAACGAACCAGGTGGTCAGGGCACAGACCGCGAAACCGGTGGCGGACAGGAAGAAAAACGACTGGAAAAGTCGCAAAGGACCCCAGAGGTGGCCCAGGTTCGAATAGATCCAGCTCAGCATCCGGTTTCTAGGGCTCGAATCGTCAAGACGGTGAGCTTGGAGCAAGCCGCGTCGTTGGACTAGCCGGCTGGATTGGGCCACCGTTTCTGGCGGAACTTCCGACCCCGCCGCTCGTTGCGCGAAGGGGCCCGTCCGGGGGAGTGGATAGCAATGACGCCTGCCGACGATTCAACAGCCGCTTCCGCCGCGAACGCGAAGCAGGACGAGCAGAATATTGACCTGCTGGCCATCAATACGATCCGCACGCTGTCCATGGACGCGGTGCAGAAGGCCGAGTCCGGCCATCCAGGCACGCCGATGGCGCTGGCGCCGGTGGCCTATACGCTCTGGTCGCGGTTCATGAACTTCGACCCGACCGAGCCCGCCTGGCCAAACCGCGATCGGTTCGTGCTGTCGGCCGGCCACGCCTGCATGCTGCTCTATTCGATCCTGCACCTGGCCGAGGTCGTGCGGCTGGACAAGGACGGTCGCAAGCTGGACCAGCCGGCCATCAGCCTCGACGACATCAAGAGCTTTCGCCAGCTGGACAGCGTCTGTCCCGGCCACCCGGAATACGGCCACACCACCGGTGTCGAGATCACCACCGGGCCGCTGGGCCAGGGCTGCGGCGACAGCGTCGGCATGGCCATGGCCGAGCGCTGGCTGGCCAACCGCTTCAACACGGCGGAGCTGAAGCTGTTCGACTACAACGTCTATGTCATCTGCAGCGACGGCGACATGATGGAGGGTATCTCAAGCGAGGCCGCCTCCATGGCCGGCCACCTGAAGCTCTCCAACCTCTGCTGGATCTACGACGACAACACCATCAGCATCGAGGGCCACACCGAGATCACCTTCACGGAAGACGTCGCCGCGCGTTTTCGGTCGTATGGCTGGAACACCATGGAGGTCCCGGATGCCAACGACTGCGAGTCGATGGCCCGGGCCCTGAACGTCTTCCAGTCGACCAACGACCGCCCGACCCTGATCGTGGTCAAGAGCGTCATCGGCTATGGCGCGCCGCACAAGGAAAACACCGCCGCCGCCCACGGCGAGGCCCTGGGCGAGGACGAGGTGCGCCTGGCCAAGCATGCCTATGGCTGGGCCGAGGATGCGCATTTCCTGGTCCCCGACGGGGTGCGCGAGCGGTTCGCCGAGACCCTCGGCGCACGCGGCGCCCAGGCCCGCGCGGACTGGGACGCGCTCTTCCAGCGCTACAGCGAGGCCGAGCCGGCCAAGGCCGAGGAATATGGCCGCATGCGCGCCGGCTGGCCGCCGGACGGCTGGCAGCGCGACATCCCGACCTTCCCGGCCGACGCCAAGGGGATCGCGTCACGCGACGCCTCCGGCAAGGTGCTGAACGCCATCGCGCCCTACTGGGAGAGCCTGCTGGGCGGGGCCGCGGACCTTGCGCCCTCCACCAAGACCAAGCTCACCTTCGACGCCGCGGGCGAGTTCGAGCCGAACAACTATGGCGGCCGCAACATGCATTTCGGCATCCGCGAGCATGCCATGGGCGCCGCGGCCAACGGCATGGCGGTCTCCAAGCTGCGCCCCTTCGTCTCAACCTTCCTGATCTTCTCGGACTATATGAAGGGCGCCATGCGGCTGGCCGCCCTGATGGGCCTGCCGGTGACCTATGTCTTCACCCACGATTCCATCGGTCTCGGCGAAGACGGCCCCACCCACCAGGCGATCGAGCAGCTCGCCACCCTGCGCGCCACCCCGGACATGATCGTGCTGCGCCCCGCCGACGCCAACGAGACGGCGGAGGCCTGGCGCACCGTGCTCAGCCAATCGGCGCGGCCGGTGGCCATGGCCCTGTCGCGCCAGGCGCTGCCGACCTTCGACCGCGAAAAATACGGCGCGGCCAGCGGCGTCGCCAAGGGTGGCTACGTTCTCGCCGGCGGCGTCGATGAAACCCCCGATGTCATCCTGATCGCCACCGGCTCGGAGGTCAGCATTTGTGTCGAGGCCTATGAAAAGCTCACGGCCGAAGGCATGAAGGCCCGCGTCGTCTCCCTGCCCTCGTGGGAATTGTTCGAAGGCCAGGATCAGGCCTATCGCGACGAGGTGCTGCCGCCGACTATCGGCGCCCGCGTCACCGTCGAGGCCGCCGCCGCCCTGGGCTGGGATCGCTATGCCGGCCCCTACGGTGCGATCATCGCCATGCGCAGCTTCGGCGCCTCGGCCCCAGGCAAGGCGTTGCAGAAGCGCTTCGGATTCACCGCGGATGCGGTCTATGAAGCCGCCAAGGCCCAGGTGATACGGGAACGCGCGCGCCGATGACCAATCCGCTCAATCAACTCGCCCAAGCCGGCCAGGCGGTCTGGCTCGACTTCATCGAACGCAAGATCCTCGATAACGGCGAGTTCAAACGCCTGATCGATGAGGACGACCTGCGCGGCGTCACCTCCAACCCGTCAATCTTCGAGAAGGCCATCGGCGAGGGCGACGAGTACGACGCCCCGGTCAAGGCGGCGCTGGACCATGGCGACGCCGATCCGGCCGCCCTGTTCGACGACCTGGCCATCGCCGACATCCGTGCGGCCTGCGACCAACTGAGGCCCGTCTACGATAAGCTGAGCGGCCAGGACGGCTATGCCAGCCTGGAGGTCTCGCCCTATCTGGCCATGGACACCGACGCGACCGTCGTCGAGGCGCGGCGCCTATGGCAAGCGGTCGACCGGCCGAACCTGATGATCAAGGTGCCGGGCACCAAGGCCGGCACGCCCGCCATCCGCCAGCTGATTGGCGAGGGCATCAACGTCAACGTCACCCTGCTGTTCGGCATCCAGGCCTATCTGGACGTGGCCGAGGCGCATCTGGTCGGCCTGGAAGCGCTGAAGGCCAAGGGCGGCGACGTCTCCAGGATCGGCGGCGTGGCCAGCTTCTTCGTCAGCCGCATCGACACCCAGATCGACAACGCCATCGAGGCCAAGATCAAGGCCGGCGACCCGGCCTCGACCGAGCTCAAGGGCCTGTTGGGCAAGGTCGCCATCGCCAACGCCAAGATCGCCTATCAGCGCTGGCTGGAAATGATGGCCGGCCCGCGCTGGAAGGCCATGAGCGCCGCCGGGGCGCACCCGCAGCGGCTACTCTGGGCGTCGACGGGGACGAAGAACCCGGCCTACTCCGATGTGCTCTATATCGAGAACCTGATCGGCGCGGACACGGTCAACACCGTCCCGCCCAAGACCATGGATGCCTTCCGTGACCACGGCAAAGTCGCGCCGACGCTCACCCAGGGTGTGGACGAGGCCAAGGCGGTTCTCGAGGCGGCCAAGCGCCTCGGGCTCGATCTCAACGGGGTCACTGACCGGCTGGTCGAGGACGGGGTTACCCAGTTCGCAGACGCCGCCGACAAGCTCTACGCCGCGGTGGCGAGGAAGCGCGCCAAGGCCCTTGGGGCTAAGCAGAACGGCCAGTCGATCAAGCTCTCGGACGACATCGCCGCCGCCGTCGGCCAGGCGAAAGAGGTCGCGCGCAGCCAGGGCTGGGCGCGGCGGCTGTGGTCGCGTCATGCCGACCTCTGGACCGGCGCCGACGAAGGCCAATGGCTGGGCTGGCTCGATGCCGCCGAAGGCAAGAGCGTCGATATCGCCGCGCTTGAGGCCTTCCAGGCCGAGGTGGCCGAGGCCGGCTTCATCCACGCCATCGTGCTGGGCATGGGCGGCTCCAGCCTGGGGCCCGAGGTGATCGCCGAGACCTTCGGCGCGCGCCCGGAGCATCCGAAGCTGCTGGTGCTGGATTCCACCGACCCGGACCAGATCGCCCGCGTCGAGGCGGAGATCGACCCGGCGCGGACCTTGTTCATCGTCTCGTCCAAGTCCGGCTCGACGCTGGAGCCGGACATATTGAGCCGCCATTTCATGGCCGCGGCGGAGGCGGCCGTCGGCGCCAATGCCGCCGGCAGCCATTTCATCGCCATCACCGATCCCGGTTCGGCGCTCGAAAAGACGGCGACGGAAAAAGGCTATCGCCGCGTCTTCCACGGCGATCCCTCCATTGGCGGGCGTTATTCAGTGCTGTCCAACTTCGGCATGGTCCCCGCCGCGGTCATGGGGCTGGACGTGCGCGCCTTCCTGGCCAGCGCGGCGATGATGGCCCGCGCTTGCGGGGCCAGCGCGCCGCCGGCGGCCAATCCGGGCCTCGAGCTCGGCCTAGTGATCGGTGAAGCCGCGAGGGCCGGGCGCGACAAGCTGACCTTCGTCGTCTCCAACGGCCTCTCCGACCTGGGCGCCTGGCTGGAGCAGCTGCTGGCCGAGTCCACCGGCAAGCACGGCAAGGGCGTCATCCCGATCGCCGCCGAACCCCTAGGCAAGGCGGGAGTCTATGGCCGTGATCGCCTGTTCGCCTATATCCGCCTGGACGGCGATGACGTCGATCACGACGAGCACGTCCGCGCCCTGGAAGAGGCCGGCCATCCGGTCGTCCGCATCACGCTCGCCAACCGCGACACGATCGGCCAGGAGTTCGTCCGCTGGGAGGTGGCCACCGCCATGGCCGGCGCGGTGATCGGCATCAACCCCTTCGACCAGCCGGACGTCGAGGCCAGCAAGATCAAGACCCGCGCCTTGACCGACGCCTATGAGAAGACCGGCGAATGGGTTCCGGAAAAGCCCGCCGCCGAGGCCCACGGCCTGGCGGTTTTCGCCGACGCGGCCAATCTGGACGCCCTGACCAAGGCCGGCGCGACCCTCAGCGTCGACGCCCTGCTGGGCGAGCACATCAAGCGCGCCAATGGCGGCGACTACCTGGCCCTGCTGGCCTATGTCGATCGCAGCCACGAGCACACCGAGGCTCTGCAGAAGCTGCGCGGCAAGCTGCGCGACCGCACCCATGCCGCCACGGCCTTGGGCTTCGGGCCGCGCTTCCTGCACTCCACCGGCCAGGCCTACAAGGGCGGGCCGAACAGCGGGGTCTTCATCGAGATCACCCACGACGCGGCGCGCGACTTGAGCGTGCCAGGCCGCAAGTTCAGCTTCGGCCTGGTCGAACAGGCCCAGGCCAAGGGCGACCTCGGCGTGCTGGAAGAACGCGGGCGACGCGTGCTGCGCGTCAATCTGGGCGCCGACGTCGAGGCGGGTTTGGGCCGCCTGGCCGACGCCATCGACCGTTCTTTGATCTGAAGTTCGAGAGGATAGCGCCATGCAAATCGGCATGATCGGACTGGGCCGCATGGGCGGCAACATGGTCCGTCGCCTGATGAAGGCGGGCCATGACTGCGTGGTGTACTCGCGTGGGGCCGACTCGCGCGAGGAACTGGCCAAGGAGGGCGCCACCGCGGCCGCATCGGTTGAGGATCTGGCGCAGAAGCTCGGCGATGGACCGCGCGCGGTCTGGTCGATGCTGCCCGCCGGCGCGGTCACCGAAGAGACTGTCCAGGCCCTCGGCGGCCTTCTGAAACGCGACGACATCATCATCGATGGCGGCAACTCCTTCTACAAGGACGACATCCGCCGCGCCAAGCGGTTGACCGACAGGGGCATCCGCTATGTCGATTGCGGCACGTCCGGCGGGGTCTGGGGCCTCGAGCGTGGCTACTGCCTGATGATTGGTGGCCCGAAGGCGGCCGTTGATCACCTGGACCCGATCTTCGCATCCCTGGCGCCTGGCATGGGCGACATCCCGCGCACGCCGGGCCGTAAGGCGGCCGATGATCGCGCCGAGCGCGGCTACATCCATGCCGGTCCATCGGGCGCCGGCCACTTCGTCAAGATGATCCACAACGGCATCGAGTACGGAATGATGCAGGCCTATGCCGAGGGCTTCGACATCCTGAAGAACAAGAACTCCGGCGAGCTGCCCGAAGACGAGCGCTACGAGCTCAATCTCACCGACATTTCCGAGGTCTGGCGGCGCGGCAGTGTCGTCTCCTCCTGGCTGCTCGACCTCTCCGCCCAGGCGCTGGCCGGCGACCCGAAACTGGCCAAGTTTACGGGCGACGTCGCCGATTCCGGCGAGGGCCGCTGGACGATCGAGGCGGCGATCGAGGAGGCGGTGCCGGCCGAGGTGCTGTCGGCGGCGCTCTATGCCCGCTTCCGCTCCCGGGTCGAGCACACGTTCGGCGAGAAGCTCCTCTCGGCCATGCGGTTCGGGTTCGGCGGCCATGTCGAACCGACCGAAAGCCGCTAAGGCGTCGCCAGCCCCCGCCAAGGCTTCGGCGGCGCCGCCTTGCCTGATGGTGGTGTTCGGGGCGGCCGGCGACCTGGCCAAACGGCTGCTGATCCCGTCGCTGTACAACCTGACCCGCGATGGCCTGCTGGATAAAGGCTTTCGGTTGCTCGGCGTCGACCACAACGATTTCGACGACCAGAGCTTCCAGACCGAACAGACCCGCTTCATCCACGCCGTGGCCGCCGACAAGACCAGCGAGTTCGGCAAGGCCAAACTCTCCGAACCAACCTGGAAGCGGCTCTGCGGCGAGCTCGGCTTCATGAAGGGGGACTTCGAGGATCCCGCCACCTATCAGGCGCTGGGCCAGCGGATCGGCCAGACCGCCAATGTGCTCTTCTACCTGGCCACCTCGCCCCGCTTCTTCGGCGACATCGTCGAGCAACTGGCCAAGGCGGGGTTGACCAAGCAAGCCAGGGGCTGGCGGCGCGTGGTGATTGAAAAGCCCTTCGGCCACGACCTGGCCTCGGCCAAGGCGCTGAACCGCAGGATCCTCAAGGTGCTGGGCGAGGACCAGATCTTCCGCATCGACCATTTCCTCGGCAAGGAGACGGTGCAGAACATCATGGTCACCCGGTTCGCCAACGGCCTGTTCGAGCCGATCTGGAACCGCGACCATATCGACCACGTGCAGATCACCGCCTCCGAGACGGTCGGGGTCGAGGATCGCGGCGCCTTCTACGACGCCACCGGCGCCCTGCGCGACATGACGCCCAACCACATGTTCCAGCTGCTTTCCATGATCGCCATGGAGCCCCCCAACTCCTTCGACGCCGAGGCGGTGCGCACGGAAAAGGCCAGGGTGATCGACGCCATCAAGCTGCAGACGCCCACCCAGGCTCTGCACAATTCGGTGCGCGGCCAGTATCACGCCGGCGCATGCGCCGGCCGCAGGCTGGTCGACTATCGGCAGGAGCCGCGCGTGGCCCGCGACAGCCGCACCGAAACCTATGTCGCGCTGAAGCTTGAGATCGACAATTGGCGCTGGGCCGGGGTGCCCTTCTACATACGCACCGGCAAGGCGCTCAGCGCCCGCGACACCGAGATCGCCATCGCCTTCAAGCCGGCGCCGACGGTGCTGTTCCGCGACCAGCCGGTCTCGACCCTGCCGCCGAGCGGGCTTGTGCTGCAGATCCAGCCGAATGAGGGGATCAGCCTGCACTTCGGGGCCAAGGTTCCCGGCGAGGAGATGCGCATCAGCGGCGTCGACATGGATTTCTGCTACGCCGACTGGTTCAAGACCGGGCCGGCCACCGGCTACGAGACCCTGCTCTATGACGCCATGACCGGCGACCAGACGCTGTTCCAGCGGGCCGACAATATCGAGTTTGGCTGGCGCGCCGTGCAACCGTTCCTGAACGCCTGGGCCAAGGGCGGCGTTGTGCACGGCTACAAGGCCGGCAGCGAGGGCCCGGCGGCGGCCGCTACGCTGCTGGAGCGCGACGGGCGGGCCTGGCGGCCGCTGGGCACGTGAGCGCGCCCGGAAAACGCCCGCCGGCCGAGCGGATCGGGCTCATGGTCTCCGACATCGACGGCACGCTCGTCCTGCCGGACAAGAGCCTGACGCCCGCGGCCCTCGAGGCCGGGCGCAAGCTGGATGCGGCGGGCGTCGGCCTGACCCTGGTCTCCAGCCGGCCCGCGCGCGGCATGGCGGCTCTGGTCAAGGCGCTGGACCTGAAGGTGCCCTTCGCCGCCTTCAATGGCGGCAGCGTGGTGGCGCCTGACGGGACCCTGATTTCGGCCAAGCGCCTCTCCGCCGGGGCTGCCGGCAAGGCGATCGACCTTTTCCAATCGCGCGGCGTCCTGGTCTGGGCCTTCGCCGACGACAACTGGTTCCTGACCGATACGTCCAGTCCTTACGTCCAGCGCGAGCGGCACACGGTGGACTTCGACCCGACCCTGGTCTCCGACTTCAAAGGCGTCATCGATCGCATCGACAAGCTGGTCGGCGTCTCCGGCGAGCCGGACCTGCTGGCCGACGTGGAGGGCGAGGCGCAAGCCCTGCTCGACGGTCAGGCCAATGCCCGCCGCTCGCAGACCTACTATCTCGACGTCACCAACCCGCAAGCCGACAAGGGACACGCCGTGCGCGCGCTTTGCGCCGAGATCGGCGTCCCGACCACGCAGACGGCGGTGATCGGCGACCAGGCCAACGACATGGCCATGTTCGCCGTGGCCGGGCTCTCCATCGCCATGGGCCAGGGGACCGACGAGGTGAAGGCCGCGGCCGACTTCGTCACAGACGCCAATACCGAGGACGGCTTCGCCAAGGCGGTCGACCGCTTCATCCTGCCGCGCGCCGCCAATCGCCCTGGTCAGACGCGGCCGTAGCCGCTTAAATCGCGCTTTGACGCGAATTCGGATTTTCAGATGAGCGATTTGAGTGCGACCGACCTCGAAACCGAGGCGCAACGGCTGGTCGACAGCCTCGGCAAACCAAAACGGCGCGTGCGGCCCAGGCTGGCGCGGATGCTGAACGAGGCCGAGGACCTTGAGGTCGCCACGCCCACCGGCGGCATCATGGCCTGGCGGCTGGGCGCCGGCCCGGCGACCTTGATGGTGCACGGCTGGGAGGATGACAACGCGCTCTGGAGTCCGCTGATCGACCTCAATGCCGAGATGTTGCGTGGGTCGGTGGCCTTCGACCTGCCCGGCCACGGCTGGTCGCCGGCGGAGGACTGCTCGATCCAGGCGGCGGGCAAGGCGGTGCTGGCCGTCGCCGAGGCCTTCGGGCCGATCGATTCGGTGGTCGCCCATTCCTTCGGCTGCCCGGCGACCATCTGGGCGCTGGCCAACGGCCTGAACGTGCCGCGCGCGGTGATGATCGCCTCGCCGGTGCCGCGCACCGAAACCCGCTCCCAGGCCCGCGACATGACCCGCTGGGAACAGGCGCAGCTGCACGAGGGCGAGGACCCCGAGGTGATCGCCCGGGCGCTGGTCCTGATGGCCGAACGGCCGCCAATGCGCAGCAACGACCGCGACTTCGATATCGATGGCGTGCTGCCGACCCTGACCGCCAAGGCGCTGATCATCCATTCCATGGACGACGAACAGTGCCCAGTGGCCAATTCTCAAGCCATGGCCGAACTCTGGCCAGGCTCGGAACTCGTCCTGCTTGACGGCCTCGGCCACCGCCTGATCGCCCAGGACCCCGACGTGGTGGCCCGCATCTTCGAGTTCGTCGACGCCATGGACTAGGCTTGAATCCCGCCTTCGCCTCTGGCGTGATGGCGGCAAGGCGCGGGTAAGCGCCGGCGAACAGGGAGGTCGGCATGGAAATCGGCGATTGGCGGTCGACGCGCGACCTGAACGATCTTTACCGGCAGATCCGCGAACTCGGCCTGGAGACCAACCTGGCGGAGCTCGACGCTTTCGGCTTCACCGTCATCGAGGGCGCCCTGTCGCCTGAGCTGACCGCCAACCTGCGCGACGCCGTGGTGCGCGAAGCCGAGACAGCCTTCGCCGCCAAGCTGGATGTCGAGCGCGAGGAAGCCCATCGCAACTGGAAGTTGGTTCCCTATCTTCTGTATAAGGATCAGTTGTTCGAGCAGGCGGTGCTCAATCCCAAACCCCTGGCCCTGATCAGCTATCTGCTGGGCCAAAGCTGCCTGCTCTCCAGCCTTACCAGCCACGTCAAGGGTCCGGGCGGGCCGGGCCTGCTGATCCACAGCGACACCGCCAACGGCGTGCCGGGGCCATTCTCGCCCTATGCGCACGTGGCCAACTGCAACTATGCGCTCACGGACTATACCGAGGCGAATGGCGCCCTGGCGATGATTCCTGGCAGCCATCGTCACTATCACCAGCCCGGCCGCGACCAGATCGGCCTGGACGGCGAGGCGCGCAATCCGGACGCCGTGGCCATCGAGGTCCCGGCCGGCAGCGCGGTCATCTGGCACGGCAATACTTGGCACGGCTCCTTCCCACGCAAGGCGCCTGGCCTGCGCGTCAACCTCTCCATGTACTTCTGCCGCCAGTACATGCAGCCGCAGGAGAACTATAAGGACCATGTGCCCGCCGACCTGATCGCCCGGCACGGGGCGGACTCCCGGCTGGTCGAGCTTCTGGGCGCCAACACCGTCCATGGCTGGCGCGACGAGGGCCCGCAGTTCACCCCGCGCAGCCAGCGCGCCGGCCGCAGCTGGCACGCCTAGGTTCCGAGCCGGACTTACCGCTCGCGATGCGTTAAGCTGAGCCAACAAAAAACCACAAGGGAGGGTGGTCCATGCGAAACACGTTCAACATCGTCATGCGCATCGTCAGCAGCCTGCTTGGGCTTCTGCTGGTCCTGATGGGTGGAATCTGGACCCTGCAGGGCCTCAACCTGGCCTGGGGTCGCATGCGGCAGAGTTTCATGGAAAACGACCGCCATTGGGCCGTCTATGGCGTGATCCTGCTGGTGGTGGGCGTCTGCCAGATCGTCTGGAGCAATACCCGCCAGACCAAGGCCTGAGGGTCTCAATCCGCCGTCGGCGACCCCGTCCACTGATGGTTCACGAACCGCGCATCGCCCGTGACGTCCATCTGTTTGGTCGGCAGCCCCTCGAGCCTGCCGCACCAGGAGACCTCGGTCTCCGGCGAATAGCGCAGCTCGGGCCGCACGGCCTCGGGATCGTCGAGGCTGTTCAGGGTAAGGCTGATATTCGGCCCCTCGACCCAGCGATAGGTCAGCGGCGTGCCGCAGGCGCCGCAGAAGCCGCGCTCGACGAAGTTCGAACTCCTGAAGATCGCGGGCTGGCCGGTCCAGACCACGTCGGCGGCGGCATGACGCATGAAGGCCATGAACGGCCCGCCGCTGGCCCGCTGACACATGCGGCAATAGCAGACGCTGGCGCGTAAGGGTGTGGCCGGGACCCGATAGCGCACCGCCCCACACTGGCAACCCCCGGTCAGTTCGTCTTCGGCCATGATCCACCCCCACCCGCTCATTCCCGCGAAGGCGGGATGAGAAAGCCGCTGCCTCCCTTCTAGAGCGAGTCCACCAGGACCAGTTCCGCATCCTCCAGCGCGGTGATGCGCAGTTCGCTTTCTTCGGTGGCCGCCGCGCCGTCGCGGGGGCCGATGTGGACGCCGTTGACTTCGATGGAGCCGGTGGAGGGGACCAGGTAGGCGTGGCGGGTCGGGTCGAGGTCGTAGGTGATGGTTTCGCCGGCCTTCACCGTGGCGCCGAGGACGCGGGCGTCGGCGCGGATAGCCAAAGCGCCCTCATCGCCGGGACGGCCGCTGGCCAGCGTCACGAACCGGCCGGAGCGGTCGCCCTTCGGGAAGGGTTTGGCGCCCCAGGACGGGTCGCCGCCGTGGGTCTGGGGCTCGATCCAGATCTGGAACAGCCGCGTGCGGCCGGGCTCCAGATTGTATTCGGCATGGCGCACGCCCGAGCCCGCCGACATCACCTGCACGGCGCCGGCCTCGGTGCGGCCGGTATTGCCCAGGCTGTCCTTGTGGGTGATGGCGCCTTCGCGGATGTAGGTGATGATCTCCATGTCCTCATGGGGATGCGGCGGAAAGCCGGTGTTCGGGGCGATCTCGTCGTCGTTCCAGACGCGCAGCGCGCCCCAACCCATGCGCTTGGGGTCGTAATAGTTGGAGAACGAGAAGTGGTGGCGGGCCTTCAGCCAGCCGTGGTCGGCGCCGCCAAGCCCGTCGAAGGATCTGCGTTCGATCATTGAATCAACTCCCGACCGCGCGACCCTGCGCGCGGTGCGAACGCATAGATGGGGGCTCTCATCGACTTGACAACGCCCGTGTCAGGATTTACCTGACAGTCAGGGATAACCTGACAATCCAGGAGGCGATCTTGTCCGGAAAAGCCTTGCATTGTTCGTTCTGCGGAAAGTCTCAGCACGAGGTGCAGAAGCTGGTCGCGGGACCCGGCTTCATCTTCATCTGCGATGAGTGCGTGGGCCTGTGTAACCAGTACATCGCCGGGACGCCGCCGGACCTGTCCGGTTTTCCGCCGATGGAGAAGTGGCCGACCGAGCGGCTGCTCTCGCTGCTCGGGCCGGCCAACGCAACGGTCGATGGGTACCGCGAATACCTGCAGTCGATGGTCGACATGCTGCGCACCCGAGAGATCAGCTGGGCGGCGATCGGCAATTCGCTCGGCATATCGCGGCAATCCGCGTGGGAACGGTTTACCTGACAGTCCGCCTCCCCCGTCGAGGGGGAAGACCGGTGCGCATCGGTCGCCTCAGATCAGCTCGGGCAGGAAGGGCAGGAGCTTATCCGGAGTGATCGGATAGTCACGGATGCGCGCGCCGCAAGCATTGTAGATGGCGTTGGCCACCGCCGCCCCCGCCCCGCAGATGCCGACCTCGCCGACCCCCTTGATGCCGAGCGGATTGGCCTTGTCGTCCACCTCGTCGAGGAAATAGGCGTCGAGATTGACGATGTCGGCATGGACCGGGGCCAGATAGCCGCCCAGGTCCTGGGCGATCAGGCTGCCATAGCGCGGATCGACGGCGTTGAACTCGGTCAGCGCCTGCCCCACCCCCCAGATCATGCCGCCGGTGATCTGGCTGCGCGCGGTCTTGGCGTTGAGGATGCGGCCGCAGGCGAAGACCCCAAGCATGCGCCGCAGCCGGGCCTCGCCGGTCACCGTATTGACCCCGATCTCGACGAAATGGGCGCCGTAGGCGTGTTGGGAAAAGGTGCGCGACTCAGCGACCGGCGTGGAATCGCCGACCACCTCGACACCGGACGGAGCCAGGCGCGAAACCAGGGCCTGCAGGGTCTCGGACTTGTTGGAGGCGGTGATCAGGCCATCGCGGAAATCGATCTCGTCCAGCGCCGCGCCATAGAGCGGCGAGGCCGGATCGCCGGCGGCCATGCCGGCCAGGGTCTTGCGCATCAGCATGCCGCCCTCATAGACGGCGGAGCCGGCGCTGGCGGCGCCGAACTGGCCGCCGGAGCCTGGGGTGGGCGCGAAGCCGGAATCGCCGATCTCGACCGTCACCTGTTCGATCGGCACGCCCATGGTCTCGGCGGCGATCTGGGCGATGATGGTGTAGGAGCCGGTGCCGATGTCGGTCATGCCCTGGCGCACCATGACCCGCCCGTTCGTCTCGACCCGGATATTGGCCTTGGCCGGCAGCAGGAAGTTGCCGCGGATGGCCGCGGCCATGCCCATGCCCACCAGCCAGTCGCCGTCACGGGTCTGGCCGGGCGTAGGCTTGCGCTTGTCCCAGCCGAAGCGCTTGGCGCCGTCCAGCATGCATTCGATCAGCTGCCGCGCCGAGTGGCGCTGGCCGGTTTCGGGGTGGACATCGGCTTCATTCAAAATCCGCAGCTCGATCGGA